>CADCTH010000505.1 GCA_902805495.1 uncultured Actinomycetospora sp. | reverse complement strand
CGTTCGCGGACGCGACGGCGGGCGCCGCGGCCGGGCCGGTCGAGGTCGGGCCGGGCCTCGTCACCGGCGGCGGGCCGGACGGCGGGACGGACGGCGCCCCGGACGACATCGGGGGTGCCGTCCCGGACGGCGCCGAGGACGACCCGACGGGCGGCACCGAGGACGAGGACACCGGCGCCTGCTCGGGTCGGGTGAGGAACGGGGTGACCGGCCCCTCCTCCGTGCCCGCCCCGGTGGACACCAGGCGCGCTAGGTCGGCCGCGACCCGCGGCATGTCCGAGCGGTGCACGGGGTCGGCGCGCAGCATCTGCTCGACGAGCGCCGTGATCGGGCCCCGCTGGGCGGGCGGGTTGTACTCGCCGGACGCGACGCGGTGCAGCACGGCGAGCGCGTTGTCACCGGTCCCGTACGGCGGCGCGCCCTCGAGCGCGGCGTAGAGCGTCGAGCCCAGCGAGTAGACGTCCGAGCGGAAATCGGCGTCCGCACCCCGGGCCACCTCGGGGGCGAGGTAGGCCGGGGTGCCGGCCATCATCCCGGTCGAGGTGATGGTGACGTCGTCGACGGCCCGCGCGATGCCGAAGTCGGTGACCTTGGCGCGGCCGTCGTCGGCGAGCAGGACGTTGCCCGGCTTGACGTCGCGGTGCACGATCCCGGCCTCGTGGGCCGCGGTGAGCGCGTCGGCGACCTGGCGTCCGATCCGGGCGACGCGGTCGGGGTCGAGCGGACCGTCGGCGATCAGCACCTCGGCGAGGCTGCGCGAGGCCAGGTACTCCATGACGAGCCACGGCCGGCCCTCGTGCTCCACGACGTCGAACACCGTGATCGCGTGCGGGTGGTGCAGGCGGGCGATCATGCGGGCTTCGCGGAAGACCCGGCGGTGAGCCTGGTCGCGCGCTGCGTCGTCGGCGCCGGCGGGCAGCCAGACCTGCTTGAGCGCGACCTCGCGGCGCAGGCGCTCGTCCTCCGCGCGCCACACGACGCCCATCGCGCCCTGCCCGACGCGCGTGAGGACGCGGTAGCGCTCGGCGACGATCTCGCCGACCTCGTCCGCCACCCGTACTCCTCGTCTCGCTGCCTCGTGCGGGGAGTCTGCCCGAGATGGGCGAGGTTCATGTCGGCGGTGTGCTCAGGCGCTCGGCGGGCCCACCGGGATCGGGAACCCACCGGTCATGAGCTCGTAGCTCATCTCGTGCACGTCCTGGGTGGTGACGAGCGTGATCCCGCGGCGCGCGGCCTCGGCGCGGGCGGCGCCGAAGGTGGCGTCGCAGTCCTCGTGGGAGCGCCCGCGCGTCCAGTAGCGGATGGCGTGGCAGTGGGTGCGGGCCAGGCCGCGGTGCAGGCGCAGGTGCTCGCGGATGGCCTTGACCGCGTGCCCCTCCCCCGCGACCCACACCGCCGTCGACGCGGCGACGGGCCGGTCGCGCAGCGCGGCGAGGAGCGTCCCGCCCGCCGCGCGGTGCACCCACCGCACCGGGCGGGCGAGCTCCTGCTCGTCGGCGCCGTCGTGGGTCTCGACCACCGCGTGCACGGGGGCGTGGCACGGCAGGGCCTCGAGCAGGGCGGCGATCGCGGGCACGGCGGTCTCGTCGCCGGCGAGCAGGACCTCGCGGGCGTCCTCGGGCGGGGTCCAGCCGCCGCCCGGGCCGACGACGCCCACGGGGTCGCCGGGGTGCGCCGCGGTGGCCCAGCGACCGGCGGCCGAGTCGCCGTGCAGGGCGATGTCGATGGACAGGGTGCCGCGGCCGCGGTCGAGGGCGCGCACGGTCATGCTGCGCGCGTAGGGCCGGGCGGCGCCGGCGGGCCAGGTCAGGCCCGACGGCCCGGGGACCGGCAGCGTCACCGGCGCACCGGGCTCGGCGAAGAGCAGCCGGACGTGCGCGGCGGGCGCCACGGGCTCGAGGGCGCGCAGCGGGTCACCGCCGAGCACCACCCGCTGCATCCGCGGCGTGACGCGCTCCGTCGCCACCACCTCGAGCGGCGGCAGCACCGCCATCCTCGCCACTTCGGCTCTCCTCTTCACCCGAATGCGAGGAAGGCTAGCCTCACCACAGCGCTCGCGACCACCCCGCCCGCGGCCGTCGCGCCGAGCGCGGCGCGTCCTGCGTCGGGCGGAGGGTCGGGCGGGAGTCACAGCCCGAACACCTTGCGCGCGGTCTCGCCGAGGATGTTGCGCTTGGCGTGGTCGTCGAGGAACGGGATCGAGGCGATCTTCCCGGGCACGTCGAAGTCCCAGTGCGGCCAGTCCGACGAGTACATCAGCGAGTTCGGGGCGTCGATGGCCCGCAGCGTCGACTCCAGCAGCGCGTCGTCGGTCCACTCCATCGGCTGCGAGGTGTAGTACATCTCCCGCATGTAGTGCGACGGCGGCTTCGTCAGCAGCGGGGCGTCGGACTGGCGCATGTAGTACTCGTGGTCGAGGCGCTGCATCATGAACGGCACCCACGCCAGACCGCTCTCGATCCAGATCGTCTTCAGGCCCGGGAAGCGCTCGGGGATCCCGTTGATGACCCAGTTGGTCATGTGGGTCATGTTGCAGGTCACGAAGCTCATCGCGTGCGCCGACAGGAACTTGTTCATCGTCGACGTCATCGAGTCGGCCTGGTTCGGCCCGGCGTGGAAGCCGATCGGCAGGCCGCGCTCCTCGAGCATCCGGTACAGCGGCATGTAGGCGTTGCGGTGCACACCGGCGTGGCGCTGGCTGGTGACGAGGAAGCCGATGACGCCCGGGTGGTCGGCGAACTCCTCGACCGTGGCCAGGCACGCGTCGGGGTCCTCGAACGGCAGCCCGAGCATCGTGCGGATCCGCGGCTCGCGCGGCATCACCTCGGCGGTGAACCAGCGGTTGTAGGCCTGCAGGAGCGCGGTCGCGACCTGGGGCTGCGGGTGCAGCCCCGTCTCTAGCATCGGCTGCGGGAACACGACCTGCAGGTCGATGCTCATCGCCTCCATCGCCCGGCGCACCAGCGTCGCGTCGCGGTGCGCGCCGCTCTCGGCGCCCGGGGTCTGCTCGCCCAGCGCCGCCTGGTGCGGGATGCGCCCGGAGACGTCCTGCATCGTCAGGCCCGGCGAGTGGTTGTGCAGGGCCAGCCGCGCGGCGTTCGGCCAGTTCTTCATCATCTGGTTCGCGGTGTCGCGCAGCACCGGGCTGTCGAGGTACTGCAGGATCTCCGGCCACGAGTCGAGCTCGACGTGGTGGGAGTCGACGTCGACGATGAAGTACTCGTCGAGCCCGTGGCGCGCGGTGTCCCGCGCCGCGTTGGCGAGGATCTCCCGGCTGTCGGTGTGGGTGGTGATCTCCTGCGTCGGCAGGCGACGGACACCGTCGTCGATGGTCATGACGTACTCCTCGAGAACCACAGCGCCAGGTCGAACGGGTTGAGGTCGTGCGCGCGCAGTGCGGTGGTGGCGAGCACGACGGCCTCGGTGGGGGTGATGTCGGTGCCGGTGGGCGGGTGCGCGCCCTCCTCGGTGGCGACGGCCCAGGTGCGAGCGGCGACCGCGACCAGGCGGCGCGCGACGTCCGGGTCCAGCGCGGCGATCGCGCCGTCGCCGAGACCGGCGTCGACCTCCCCGCCGAGGTCGTCGGCCAGGGCGGCGATGCGCGCGGCCCGCTCAGACGGAGACGCGCACACGGCCGTCCTCCTCGCCGACGGTGACCGCGCGCAGGGCGAAGTCGGGGCGCCCGGGATGGCGGCCGGTGGTGACGTCGTACTCGAATCCGTGCCAGGGGCAGACGATGTGCATGGTGTCCTCGTCGAACACCGTGCCGAGGCTGCGCTGCTGGGCGTCGAGGCGCTCGCGCACCCGCGACACGATCCGTCCCTGGCACGCCGGGCCGCCCTGGTGCGCGCAGACGTTCTCGTAGGCGTAGAGCCGCCCGCCGAAGCGGAACACGCCGACGGTCACGGTGCGGGTGCCGGCGTCGATGGCGACGACGAGGCGCCCGCGCTCGGGGACGTCGCCGCTCGCGCCCACGTCGAAGGACCGAGCCGTGGTGGTGGTCACGACGACCACCGTGCGACGCGCCCGGGCCGATGTAAAGCTCTGCGGCGATGGCGTGGTTCAGGCGTGGGGAGCGGCCCGTGGACGGCTCGACCGGTGGAGTGACCGACGACGGGTACGTCCCGGCGCACCTGCGGGGCGACCTCGACGAGGAACCGCCGCCGTGGCCGCCGCACGAGATCGTGCCCGGCGTCTGGCAGTCGGGCAGCCCCGAGCCCGGCGAGCACTGGGACGCCGTCATCGACCTGCACGGCTCCGCGCCCCCGCTCGAGGACGTCGAGTTCTACGTGCACTGGATCATCGAGGACGGGCCGGCGCCGGACTTCACGACGCTGCGCAGCCTCGCCGACCTCGTGGACGATCTCCGCAGCGACGGCAAGCGCGTCCTGATCCACTGCGCGGCGGGCATCAACCGCTCGGGCCTGCTCTCGGCGGCGTCGCTCATCCGCGGTGGGCACGACCCCGACGAGGCGATCGACCTCGTCCGCCGGGCCCGCGCGGGCGCGCTCAACAACCCGAACTTCGTGGAGCTCCTGCACGACCCGCGGTGGTCGGCGCGGGCGTCGCACGCGTCGAGCTGAGCGGCCCCAGCGCGCCCAGCTCGTCGAACAGGGCGAGCAGCTCGCCGACGTCGGTGGGGCCGAGGCGCTGCTGCCGGCCGATGAGCACGGCGAGGGCGAGGTCGGCGAGCCGGTCGGCGCGCTCGGGCTCGACGCCGGCCGCGACGAGCGCCTCGGCGACCACGCGGTGGCGCTGCTCGTCGACCCGGGCCTGCACGACGGCCACCCGCTCGTCGCCGTGCGCCCATGCCCGGATCGCGGTCTCGGCCTCGTGGGGGAAGGTCAGCGCGAGGTGCTTGAGCACGTCGAGGCGGCCCTCGGGGTCGGGCTCGCGGGCGGCGAGCTCGGCGAGGCGGTGGGTGTCGACCGCCTCCCAGTGCGCGAGCAGCGCGTCGACGAAGCCGTCCCAGCCCCCGAAGTGGTGGTAGAAGGACCCGCTCGTCACGCCGACGGCGCGGCACAGCGTGGCCAGGCGCAGCCCGGCGCGGCCCTCGCGGGCGAGCAGCGCCATCGCCTCGGCGAAGTAGCCCTCGCGGTTGGTCACCGTCACGGCCCCACCCCCTTGCCGCCCGAACGTAGCAGCTCCTATGTTCTTCGAGAACGTAAGTCCGCTCGTGTTCTGAGGGAGAGGCGACCGTGGACCGCTCCGCCTGGCTGCGCCGCATCGCCGCCCTCGACCCCGCGGTGCCCGACGAGGCCGAGGAGATCCACCGCATCACCGCGGGCATCGAGTTCCCCTGGGACGTGCGCCAGGCGCTGGGCCTCGCGCTGTTCCGCACGTACGCGGTGCCCTCGATCGGCGAGCTGCTCGCCCGCACCGGCGAGTTCACCGCGCACACCCAGAAGCGCTACGACGACACCGTCCTGCTGCTCGGCGCCACCGTGGAGCGCGGCCTCGACGACCCCGACGCGCGCACCGCGATCCGGCGGATGAACCAGATGCACCGCCGCTACGGCATCACGAACGACGACATGCTCTACGTGCTCGCGACGTTCGTGGTCACGCCGCTGCGATGGCTCGACGCGTTCGGCTGGCGCCCGCTGCACCCGCACGAGCGCGTCGCCGCCGTCGCCCACTACCGCGCGCTCGGCCGGCGGATGGGCATCCGGGACCTGCCCGCCGACGAGGCGGGGTTCGCCGCACTGATGGACCGCGTCGAGGCCGAGCGGTTCCGCCACACCGAGGGCGGCCGGCGGGTGGCCGACGCGACGCTCGCGCTGATGGCGACGTTCCCGCCGTTCTCCCGCCTGCCCGTGCCGCTGGTGCGGCGCGGCACCGCGTGCCTCATGGACCCGCACCTGCTCCGGGCCCTGGGCTACGCGGTGCCGACGCGCGCGGAGCGGCTCGCCGCGCTCGCCGGGATGCGCCTGCGCGCGCGGATCGAGCGCCGGATGCGGCCGCGTACCGCGATGGTCACGGTCGACGACCTGCCCGAGGTCCGCTCTTACCCCGCCGGCTTCGACCTCGCGCGGCTGGGGACCTTCGGCTGACGGGCCCTCACACCGTGTCGGCGAACGTCCGGCGCGGCAGGTCGATCCCGTCGGTGTAGTGCGCCGCGGCGGCGCGCAGCCAGAGCGCGCGGCGCTCGTCGCCGTCGGGCTCGGGGAAGCGCTCGCAGGTCCACGACCGCCCCGTCCGCGCGTCGGCCGGGCCCCAGACCTCGGCGTACTCGTAGGAGTGCGCCGCGGTGACCCCGCGCGCGAGCACGACGGCGTCGTCGTGGGTCGCGCTCCAGCCCAGGCTGCGCCAGCCCTCGACGTCCCGCCCGCTCGGCGGCTCGGCCCAGGCCCGCACCTCCCAGCACAGGTCGTGGGGCTGGTGGGGGTGGCGGTCGGACAGCGGACGCTCGCTCACGACGATCACGCTCCTCGCACGGACTCGGCGGCGGAGGCGGCCCGGTCGCACGCGCGCCCGGGTCGTCGTCACCCGACTTACACCCGCCGGTCGGCGGCGTCGAGCACGACGAAACGCCCGCACGGGCACGGTTCGGCACACGCCGGGACGCCGCGCCGCTCCGGATGTGGTCAGGACGACGCGCGGAGCCGGTCGACGGCGCCGGCGAGGTCGACGACGTCGGCGTACTTGGCGTCGAGGTCGGCGAGGTTCTGCTCGTGCAGGGCCGGCGAGCGGTCGGCGCACGCGTCGGCCACGACGATCGGGCGGAAGCCCGCGGCCGAGGCGTCGGCGGCGGTCGCCCGCACGCAGCCCGAGGTGGAGACGCCGGCCACGACGACGGTGTCGACACCCCGGGTGCGCAGAGTCGCGGCCAGCGACGTCCCGGCGAACGACGACGCGTGCTGCTTGGCGACGACGGCATCCCCCGCCCCGGGCGCCAGGGTGAGCTCGCCCCACCCGCCCGGCGCGCCCTCGGCGAAGCAGGCGAGCGCGGGCACCTTGGCGGCGAAGAACCCGGCGTCGCCCATGTCGGCGGCGAAGCGCACGATCGTCCAGAGCACCGGGTGCCCGCCGTCGCGCGCCGCGGCGACGAGATCGGCGCAGGCGTCCGCGACCGTCGGCGAGCCGAGGAAGAAGGGCCCGCCGGGCGCGGTGTAGGCGCGCACGAGGTCGACGACCACCACCGCGGGCCGGTCGCCCCAGCCGACGCGGCCGGCGAACGTCGATCCGTGGGGATTGCTCACGCCGCGCACCTCCTCGACCCGGTACCGATCGTGTGGTGGGATGGGCTCCACGACAAGGGACCCCCGCCGTCCCGCCCCCGTCGTCGTGACCGAGGAGCCCTGCCGTGGGAGACCTGCTCAGCCGCCCCGCCGACCGCCGCGCCCGCCTGCGCGCCCTGCTCGACGGCGGCGCGCCCGTGCTCGCGCCGGGGGCGTTCGACGCCCACTCGGCGCGGCTGGTGGAGCAGGCGGGGTTCGACGTCGTCTACATGACCGGCTTCGGCACCACCGCCTCGCTGCTCGGCCGCCCGGACATCGGGCTGCTCGGGCAGGCCGAGATGGTCGACAACGCCCGCCGCCTCGCGGCCGCCGTCGACGTGCCGCTGGTGGCCGACGCGGACACGGGCTACGGCAACCCGATCAACGTCATCCGCACCGTGCGCGAGTACGAGCAGGCCGGCGTCGCGGGGCTGCACCTCGAGGACCAGGTGATGCCCAAGCGCTGCGGGCACCTCGCGGGCAAGGTCGTCGTGCCGGCCGAGGACATGGTCGCCAAGATCCGCGCGGCCGTCGCGGCCCGCACCGACGAGAACCTGGTGATCATCGCGCGCACCGACGTCGCCGCCGTCGAGGGACTCGACGCCGCCATCGACCGGGCGCGCCGCTTCGCCGACGCCGGCGCCGACGTGCTCTTCGTCGAGGCGCCGACCTCCGAGGCCGACATCGAGAAGGTGGCGACGGCGCTGACCGGGCACCGGCTGCTGTTCAACTGGGCCGAGGGCGGGCGCACGCCCCCGCTCTCGCTCGACCGGCTCGCCGAGATGGGCTTCGCGCTCGTGCTCTTCCCGGTCTCGACGCTGCTCGCCGCCGACACCGCCATGCGCTCGGTGCTCGCGCGCCTGCGGACCGACGGCACGCCCGCCGCGGTGCTCGACGAGATCGGCGGGCTCGACGCCTTCGCCGACCGCGAGGGGCTCGCCGAGATCCGGGAGCTGGAGCAGCGCTTCACGTCGTGACGAGCCGGCTCACCACAGCGCGTGCTCGACGGTGCCGGCGTGGAGGGTCGTGATGCCACACGCGATGCTCCACTCCAGGAACGCGGGGAAGTCCTCCCACGTCTCGACGGCGAGTCGCCAGTGTTCGCCGACGCCGGCGGGTGTCTCGTAGACCTCGCTGAGCACGAAGATCGTGTCGCCGGTGGGGTCCGACGTCGGATCGAGCGGATCGGCCAGTCGCGGGCCCTCGGAGATCCGGTAGGACAACAGGGCCGTGTCGCCGGAGCGGGAGTGGCCCTTCATCCACTCGGCGTGGCTCCGGAAGATGCGCTCGCCCTCGGCCACCTGCTCCGGAGTCGTGGCCGTCCACATGGCGACGATGGTGGTCTTCCCCTGCTCGTCCACGGTCGATTCCTCCTCCCGACGGGGCGTCGATGGTCGCCCGGGGCTCCGCGCACAGCGATACGCAGTTCCCGACCGTCGACGTGGGAGAGGTCCACGACCCGGCCACGCGCTCGGTGCTCGACGAGATCGGCGGGCTCGACGCGTTCGCCGACCGCGAAGGGCTCCGCGATCTTGGCCACAGGTCTTCCGAAGTCCAGCTGGACAGGCGGCGGCAGCGCCGCGGGGTCGCGAGCAGCGCCTTCGATCTCGGGTCTGGAGCCGTCTCGTCCCCGACCTACGCCCGCACCGCCCTCACTCCCCCGCCGGCGCGCCCCCGTCGCGGCGCCAGCGGTCGCCGTGGAGGTGGTCGAGGTCGAGGTCGGCGGCCGCCTGCAGGGCCTCGGGCGAGCGGGCCACGAGCAGCGCCATCCACAGCGGGTAGTGCTCGTGCTGGCGCAGGGCGACCTCGTGCTGGGCGGCGATCAACATGCCCGGCTTGGGCAGCCGGCACCAGCAGCGCGCCTGGTCGGGCACGGTCGCGTCGGGGTGGTGGGGGCAGTGCACCACGTGGTCGAGGAGGTTCGCGACGCGCTCGCGCACCGTCCACAGCGTGCGCACCGCGGTCTGGTCGTCGGTCTCCCCCAGCGCCACGCCGCCCTGCTGGCTGAACCCGATGACCCGCCCGCCCGCGCCCTTCCACAGCCGCAGGCGCTCGACGGCGTCCTCGTGGACCTCGATGTCGAACGGGCCGCGCCACGGCCGGCCGAGGTCCTCGGGGGTCTTGCGCAGCACGCCCTCGACCTCGACGAAGAGCATCGGCACCGCGGGCCGCGTCGGGACGCTCATGGCCCGGCGATGCTAGTGCCCGCCGCTCGCATCGCGTCGATCTCCGCGGACTGCGTCGCCACGAGGACCTGCGAGAACCGGCGCAGCGTCTCGTCCGCACCGGTCGCGAGGTGCTCGCGCGCCATCGCGATCGCGCCCTCGTGGTGGCGGGTCATCGTCGCCAGCCAGAGGCGGTCGAACGCCGGGCCACGCAGGGCGCGCAGCTGCTCCAGCGTCACCGGGTCGGCCATCCCGTCCATCCCGTCCATCCCGTGGCCGTGCATCCCCGCCCCGGCCGGCCACCCGCGACTGCGCCGCAGCCCCTCGAGCTGGCCGATCTCCTCGACCTGGTCGCGGTCGATCCGCGTCGCCAGCGCCGCGACGGCCGGCGACGCGTCCCGGCCCGGCACGAGCGCCGCGAGCTCCAGGGCCTGCGCGTGGTGGGGCACCATGGCATCCAGGTAGGCGGCGTCGGGCGACGGGACGGCCGGTGGCGGGGTGGCGGGGGCGTCCGCGCACCCCGCCAGCGCGGCGACGGCGAAGAGCAGCAGGATCAGCAGACGGCGCATCGCCACCCATCGTGACCCGTCAGCGCAGGGCGCGCCGCAGGAGCTTCCCCGTGACGGTCTTGGGGATCTCGTCGAGCAGCTCGACCTGGCGCGGGTACTTGTACGCCGACATCCGCTGCTTGCAGAACGCGATGAGCTCGTCGGGCTCGACGCTCTGCCCCGGGCGCACCGAGACGAACGCCTTCACCGTCTCGCCGCGGTACTCGTCGGGCACGCCGACCACCGCCGCCTCGCGCACCGCCGGGTGCTCGTAGAGGACGTCCTCCACCTCGCGGGGCCAGACCTTGTAGCCGCCGGCGTTGATCTGGTCCTTCTTGCGGTCGACGACGTAGAACCAGCCCTGGGCGTCCATGTAGCCCACGTCGCCGGTCTTGAGCTCGACCGACACGTCGGGGGCGCGCAGCGCGTTCTCGGTCTCCTCGGGCTTGTTCCAGTAGCCCGGCACCACCTGCGGGCCGCGGGTGACGATCTCGCCGACCTCGCCCACGTCGGCGTCGGTGCCGTCGTCGCGCATGATCCGCACGACCGTCGAGAACGTCGGCACCCCCACCGACAGAGCGCCCGACGCCTCGTCGACCGGGGCCTCGGCGCCGCGCGGGACGCCGTGCGACGGGGAGGTCGTCTCGGTGAGGCCGTAGATGTTGTGGATGTAGTGCCCGAAGTGGTCGGCGAAGGCCTTGACCGTCGAGGGCGGGATCGGCGCCCCGCCGGAGAAGATCTTCGACAGCGACGTCATGTCGTCCTTCGTCGCGCCCTCGGTGTTCATCAGCGCGATGAACACCGTGATCGACCCGGCGGTGAAGGTCGGCCGGTGCTCGCGGATCGCGTCCATCGTCACCGAGGGCTCGAAGCGGTACGCCAGCACCAGCGGCATGGGCACGAGCAGGCACACCGCGAGGTGCGCGACGACCCCGGTGATGTGGAACAGCGGCGCGACGCCGAGCACCGAGTCCTCGGGGGTCAGCCCGATCCAGTCGCGGTAGGTGCGGGCGTTGAACACCACGTTGCGGTGGGTGTTCATGGCGCCCTTCGGCGGACCCGTCGTGCCCGAGGTGTAGCCGAGGAACGCGACGTCGTCGAGGCCGAGCTCCACCGGCTCCGGCCGGCGGTCGCCGACGGACGCGAGCACCTCCTCGAGGTCCTCCGTGCCCTCGTGGCGCACCCGCTCCACGCCCGCGAACAGCCGCGGGTCGTGCCGGGTCTGGTACTCCAGCGGCGAGGTGGTCCAGGCGATCCGCAGCGACGGGATCGTCGGCACGACCTCGTGCGCCACCTGCCCGAACAGGTCCTCCTCGGCGAGCAGGGCCGTGGCCTCGCAGTCGGTGAGCAGGGTGGTCAGCTCGCGGGTGCGGCTCATCGGGTTGATCGAGACGACGATGCCGCCGGCCTTCCACGTCCCGATCACCGCGATGAGCACCTGCGGGATGTTCTGCAGGTACGTGGCGAGGCGGTGGCCGCGCTCGAAGCCGCGGTCGGCGAGCGCGACGGCGAAGCGGTCGGAGAGCCGGTCGAGCTCGGCGAGGGTGAGCGTGCCGTCGAAGTACCGGACGATGTCGGTGTCGGGCGCCCGGCGCAGCGCGTCGGAGAACATCGCCAGCGCGCTGGGGAACTCCGGCTCGATGTCGTGCGCCTGGCCCTCGGGGTAGCGCGCCAGCCAGGGTCGCTCGTCGTAGACGCCCATCAGCGGATCACCACCGGGTTGACCGGGGCGCCGGTGGCCTCGTGGATCTTCAGCGGCGCCGCGGTGTAGAGGAAGTCCCAGCGCCCGTCGGCGGCGCACGCGTCGGCGAGGTCGTCGAGCCAGATGATCTCCGCGAGGCTGACCCCGAGGTTGCGCAGCAGCGACGCGTGCAGGGGCAGCAGCACCCCGGTCTCGGGCTCCGCGGTCACCTCGTTGGCGATGGTGTCGGTGACGAGGTTGGGGATCTCCTTGCCCTGGAACCACTCCACGAGCTCGCGGGAGTAGGTCAGGCCCGGCTCGATGAACCCCTCGTAGAACTCGTCGTGCGAGACCGAGAAGAAGTACTTGAGGAAGCCCGTGCGCACGCAGAGGACGTCGCGGGCCTCGATGGAGGTCCCCTGTGCCGCGGCGGCCTCCTGCAGGTCCTCGTGGGTGAACGTCTCGCCCTTGTCCAGCCACTCCTTGCCGCGGTGGCGCGCCATGTCGACCAGCACGCCGCGCCCGACGACGCCGCGCTGCGCGATCGGCAGGATCGACGCCCAGCTCATCCCGCCGCCGTTGGTGGTGTCGGCCGAGCGCCCGTTCCAGAGCGTGTCGTCGTACCAGGCGTGCCCTAGCGCGTCGTACTGCGACGAGCCCTGCAGGAAGATCTCGGCCTTGTCGTCGGAGGCGCGGATGCCCCCGGGGAAGCTCGGCCCCTTGCCGGACTCGAAGAGCTCCTGGTCCCACACCATCTCGCGCTTGATGCCCTCGCGCCCCGGGAAGACGGGGTCGCCGTGCGGGTGGCCCATCGGGCACTGGAGCGTGAAGACCTGGCCGCTGCGGACGCTCGCGACCCCGCGCAGGACCTGTTCGGCGTCGAGGTAGTTCAGGGAACCGACCTCGTCGTCCTCGCCCCACTTGCCCCAGTTCTTCGGCGGGTCCTCGCCCAGCAGTTCCCGCATCGACGGGGCCTCGGCCATGAGCTCCTCCTCGTGATCAGCGTGACCTGGCCCACGGTGCCCGCCGACCCCGAGCGGGGACAAGACCCGGCGGCGGGCGTGATCGCGGATCGTCGGGGCCTGGCTCCCGGGGGCGCGGCGTGGTCGGATCCGCGCGTGCCCCCGACGCATGAGGTGGTCAACCAGTCCCCCGACCTCGCCGGCCACGACGTGGCCGCCGACCCGCCGCTGCGGGAGGCACTCGAGCGCGAGGGCGCGGGCTGGGCACGCGACGACCTGCACGCGATCGGGCGGCTCGCGGGCTCCGCGCGGGCGCAGGAGTGGGCCGACGCCGCGCACCGCAACGAGCCCCGCCTGCGCACCCACGACCGTGTCGGGCACCGCGTCGACGAGGTCGACTTCGACCCGGGCTACCACGCCCTGCTCGGCGAGGCCGTCGGCCACGGCTTCGCCGGCGCCCCGTGGGCCGACGACCGCCCCGGCGCCCACGTCGCGCGCGCGGCGGGCTTCCTGACGTGGTCGCAGCTCGAGGCCGGCCACGGCTGCCCCGTCTCGATGACCTACGCCGTGCTGCCCGCCCTGCGCGCCGCCCCCGAGCTGCTCGCGACCTACGGGCCGGGGCTCACGAGCCGCGAGTACGACCCCGGGCTGCGCGTGCCGTCCACCAAGCGCGGTCTGCTCGCGGGGATGGGGATGACCGAGAAGCAGGGCGGCTCCGACGTCCGCGCCAACACCACGCGCGCCGTGCCCGATGGTGACTCCTACCGGCTCACCGGCCACAAGTGGTTCACCAGCGCCCCGATGTGCGACCTGTTCCTGGTGCTGGCCCAGGCACCGGGCGGGCTGACCTGCTTCCTCGTGCCGCGCGTGCTGCCCGACGGGACCCGCAACACGTTCCGCATCCAGCGCCTCAAGGACAAGCTGGGCAACCGGTCCAACGCCTCGTCCGAGCCGGAGTTCGACGACACGGTCGCCTGGCGCGTCGGCGACGAGGGTCGCGGGGTCCGCACGATCATCGAGATGGTCGCCTGCACGCGCCTGGACACGGCGCTGGGCTCCGCGGCGGGGATGCGCGCGGCCGTCGCCCGGGCCGCCCACCACACCCGGTACCGGCACGCCTTCGGCCGCGCGCTGCGCGACCAGCCGCTGATGCGCGAGGTCCTGGCCGACCTGGCCTGCGAGTCCGAGGGCGCGATCACGCTGGCGATGCGGCTGGCGGGGGCGCAGGACCGGGCGGCGGGCGACGAGCACGCGGGAGACGCAGCGGAGCGGAGCTCGACCCAGGAACACGAGGCCGCCTTCCGGCGGATCGGCGTGACGCTGGGCAAGTACTGGATCTGCAAGCGCCAGACGGCGGTGGTCGGCGAGGCCCTGGAGTGCTTCGGCGGCAACGGCTACGTCGAGGAGTCGGGCATGCCGCGGCTGTTCCGCGAGTCGCCGCTGAACTCGATCTGGGAGGGCTCGGGCAACGTCAACGCCCTGGACCTGCTCCGGCTGCTCGCCCGCGAGCCGGCTACGTTGGAGGCCTACCGCGCCGAGGTGCTCGGCGTCGACGACCGCGTGGACGCCGCGTTCAAGGACGTGGAGACCGAGCTGGCCGCGCCGGAGGAGCGGGGCGCGCGCCGGCTCACCGAGCGCATGGCCGTGCTGCTGACCGGGGCGCTGCTCGCCCGCCACGCGCCCGCCCCGGTGGCCGACGCCTACCTCGACTCCCGCGTCGCCGGCGACCACGGCCACGCGTTCGGCACCCTGCCCCGCGGCGTCGCCGTGGACGCGCTGCTCGACCGCCTGCCCGACACGACCCCGATCGACGGGAACGCCTGATGGATCACCTGATGCCCGGGGTGCGCGCCGCCGAGGTCGACGGCCGCATCCGCACGCACTACCTCGAGTCGGGCCCGGCGGACGGCGAGCCGGTGGTGCTCGTGCACGGCAACCTCTCGACGAGCCGGTTCTTCGAGCACCTCATGCCCGGCGCGCCCGAGCGCTGGCGCCTGCTGGCCCCGGACATGCGCGGCTTCGGGCGCACCCAGCCGGCGCCGATCGACGCCACCCGCGGGCTCGGCGACTGGGCCGACGACCTCGGCGGCTTCCTCGACGCGCTCGGCGTCGACCGGCCGGCGCACCTCGTCGGCTGGTCCACCGCCGGCGCGGCCATCGCGCTGGTGGCCCGGGCGCGGCCGGTGGCGTCGCTGACGTTCCTCGACCCGGTGTCCCCGTACGGCTTCGGCGGCACGTTCCGCGACGGCAGGCCCTGCTGGCCCGACTACGCCGGCTCCGGCGCAGGAGTCGCGAACCCCGAGTTCGTGCGGCGCCTGCGCGAGGGCGACCGCTCCGGCGACGACCCGCTCTCGCCGCGCAACGTCATGAACGCGACGTACTGGCGCGCCGGGCACCGGGAGCCGCCCGAGCGGGAGGACATCCTGGTCGACGAGATCCTGCTCTCGACGATCTCCGAGGACGGCTACCCCGGCGACGCGGAGACCTCGGGGAACTGGCCCGGCGCCGCTCCGGGGACGCGCGGGCTGCTCAACGCCCTGTCGCCGAAGTACTGCGACTGGTCGTGGCTGCCGTACCTGGTCGAGAAGCCCCCGGTGCTCTGGACCCACGGCGGCGCCGACGTCGTGGTCGCCGACGGCTCGGCGCTGGAGCTCGGGACGCTCGGCGCGCGGGGGGCGGTGCCCGGCTGGCCGGGCCAGGACGCGTTCCCGCCCCAGCCGATGGTCAGCCAGATCCGCGACGTGCTCGAGGCCTACCGCGCCGCCGGCGGGCGCGTGGAGATCGAGGAGTTCCCGGAGTCGGGCCACGGCCCGCACGTCGACACCGCCGACCGGTGGGCGGCGACCTTCTGGGCGTTCCTCGACTCGGTGCGCTAGCCGAGGACCTCGTCGAGGCCCGTGAGCCGCAGCGCGCGGGCGGGCTGACCGTGGACCCCGCGCAGCACGAACGTCGCGCCGATCTCGCCCGCGCGGTGGTGCGCGCCGAGCAGCACGCGCAGGCCGCAGGAGTCGCAGTACGTGACCGCGGTGAGGTCGAGGACGAGCCCGGCGGGCGCGCCGTCGAGCGCCGCGGCGACGGCCTGTTCGAGGCGCCCGTGGCTGTCGTAGTCGAGGTCGCCGCCGACGCTGACCACGACGTCGGCGCCGTCGTGGTCGGTGGCGATCGTCAGGTCGGCCATCACGCCGCCGGGGTCGGGTGGGCGGCGCGTACGTCGCGCAGGAGCTGAGCGGTGCGCGGGGAGTCCGCCAGCGCGGCGGCCAGCGCGTCGAGGGCGGGCCCGACCTCGCCGACCCGCAGCCCGGCCGGGATCGCCACGGTGTCGACCCAGGACACGAAGCCCTCGAACAGCGACGGGTCGTCGACGAACACAGCCGCGGCGAGGAAGTCGACGAGGTGGCCGAGGTCGTCGGCGAGCTCTTCGGGGACCTCGGTGGCGTCCGGGCGCGCGGCCGCGGCGGCGACGCCCACGAGCTCGGCGCGCCGGGCGCGCAGGACGGTCTGCTCCTCGCGGGCGCCGCGGTCGTCCGCGCCGGTGGCCGCCTCGCCGCCCGT
>CADCTH010000504.1 GCA_902805495.1 uncultured Actinomycetospora sp. | reverse complement strand
TCCGCGGCGAGACCGAGCCGATCGACCCGGTCGCCGGCCACGTGCCGGGGGCCGCGAACCTGCCGGCCGCGTCGCTGCTCGACGACGACGGCCGCCGGCGCGCGCCCGACGCCGCCGCCGCGGCGCTGGGCTCCCTGGTCGAGGGCGCCGGGGCCGTCGGCGCGTACTGCGGCTCCGGAGTGAGCGCGGCGATGCTCGTCCTCGGGCTCGCGCTCGCGGGCCTGCGCGCGCCCGACGACCCCGCCGCGCTCTACGTCGGCAGCTGGTCGCACTGGTGCGGCACGGGGCGGCCCGTCGAGACGGGTCCGGGAGACGCAGCGAAGCGGAGCTCGACCATGGGGGACGGTACCGTCGCCCCGTGACCAGCTCCGGGGCGCCGACGGTGGATCCGGCCCGCGTGGCCGTGGTGTGGGACGAGAGCCTGCTCGGCTACAAGCTCTCGGAGTCCCACCCGCTGCACCCGGTGCGCCTCGACCTGACGATGCGCCTGGCCCGCTCGCTCGGGGTGCTCGAGGACGTCGAGCCGCTGGTGCCCGCCCCCGCCCCCGACGAGGAGATCCGGCGCATCCACGTGCCGTCCTACCTCGACGCGGTGCGGCGCGCGCCGGCCGACGGCGACGACCCCGCCCACCAGCTGGGCACCTCCGACAACCCGATCTTCGAGGGCATGCACGAGGCCAGCGCGCTGGTCTGCGGCGGCTCGCTCGCCGCCGCCCGCGAGATCGCCGAGGGCCGCGCCGACCGGGCGGTGAACATCGCCGGCGGCCTGCACCACGCGATGGCCGACCACGCGTGGGGCTTCTGCGTCTACAACGACTGCGCCGTGGCGATCTCGTGGCTGCTCGACCAGGGCTACGACCGCATCGCCTACCTCGACACCGACGTCCACCACGGCGACGGCGTCCAGGCCGCGTTCTACGACGACGACCGTGTGCTGACCATCTCGATGCACCAGCACCCACGCACCCTGTGGCCGGGCACCGGCTTCACCTCCGAGCTCGGCCGCGGGACGGCGTCGGGCACCGCGGTGAACCTGGCGCTGCCGCCCGGCACCCGCGACGCCGGGTGGCTGCGCGCGTTCCACGCCGTGGTCCCGTCGCTGCTGGGCGCCTTCCGCCCGCAGATCCTGGTGACCCAGTGCGGCGTCGACACCCACCACGAGGACCCGCTGGCCGAGCTGGCGCTCTCGGTCGACGGGCACCGCACGATCTACAGCACGCTGCGCCGGCTGGCGACCGAGTACAGCGACGGCAAGTGGCTCGCCCTCGGCGGGGGCGGTTACGGGCTCTACCGCGCGGTACCCCGGTCCTGGACCCACCTGCTCGCCACCGTGCTCGACCGCGACGTCGACCCGTCCCGCCCGATCCCGGCGGACTGGACCTCGTACGCGTCGACCAAGACCCGCCGACCGCTGCCCACGTCGATGACCGAGGAGGCCCCGACCGACTTCGAGCGGTGGGGCGGCTTCACCGAGGTCGAGGTCGACCCCTTCCTGCTCGAGACGCGCCGCGCGGTCTTCCCGCTGCACGGCCTCGACCCCGCGGACACCCGCGACTGACCCCCATCGAGGGCGAGGAATGACCGAGACCGCGGACCCCGACGCCACGACCGCTGAGGTCCGGGCGGTTCCCGGCGCGCCCTACCCGGCCCACTGGGAGGCCGACGTCGTCGCCTCCGACGGCGCGACCGCGCACCTGCGGCCGATCTCGGCCGACGACGCCGACGACGTGGTGGCCTTCCACGCCCGGCTCTCGGACCGGACGCGCTACTTCCGCTACTTCAGCCCCTACCCGCGCATCCCCGAGCGCGACCTCAAGAACTTCGTCGAGGTCGACCACCACGACCGGGTCGCGCTCGTGCTCTGGCTCGGCCGCGAGATCATCGCGATCGGCCGCTACGTGCGGCTCGCCCAGACCGGCGCCGCCGAGGTGGCGTTCGTCGTGCGCGACGACCACCAGGGCCGCGGGCTGGGCTCGATCCTGCTCGAGCACCTCGCGGCCGCCGCGCGCGAGTGCGGGCTGACGCGCTTCGTCGCCGAGGTGCTCACCGAGAACCACCAGATGGTGCGGGTGTTCCGCGACGCCGGCTTCGAGGTCTCCCGGGCGCTCGAGGGCTCGACGCTGCACCTGGAGTTCGACGTCGCCGCGACGTCGAAGTCGCGCGAGGTGCAGCTCGCCCGTGAGCAGCGCGCCGAGGCCCGCAGCGTCTCCGGGGTGCTCGCGCCGCGGTCGGTGGCCGTCGTCGGGGCGTCGCCGGACGAGAACAAGATCGGCCACGTCGTGCTCGCGAACCTGCTGCGCGGCGGGTTCACCGGCCCCGTCTACCCCGTGCACCCGGAGGCGCGCTCGGTGCGCGGCGTGCGGGCGTACCCGACCGTCTCCGACATCCCGGACGACGTCGACCTCGCCGTCCTGGCGGTGCCGCCCGACGAGGTCCCCGGGGTGTTCGAGGCGTGCCTGGCCAAGGGGGTGCGCGGGCTCGTCGTCATCACCTCCGGCTTCGGCGAGACCGGCCCGACCGGGCTGGCGGCGCAGCGCGAGCTCGTGACCACGGCCCGGGCCAACGGGATGCGGGTCGTGGGGCCCAGCGCGCTCGGCGTCGTCAACCGGGCGAGCTCGGTGTCGCTCAACGCCTCGCTGGCCCCGACGCTGCCCCCGCGCGGGCGCGTCGGGTTCTTCAGCCAGTCCGGGGCGCTGGGCATCCAGATCCTCGCCGAGGCCGCGGAGCGCCGCCTCGGGCTCTCGACGTTCGTCTCGGCCGGCAACCGCGCCGACCTGTCGGGCAACGACCTGCTCCAGTACTGGGACACCGACCCCGACACCGACGTCGTGCTGCTCTACCTCGAGTCGTTCGGCAACCCGCGCAAGTTCGCGCGGCTCGCGCGTCGCCTCGCCCGCCGCAAGCCGGTGGTGGCGGTGAAGAGCGGGCGCCACGTGGCCGCCGCGCCGGGCCTGGCCGCCGGCGCCCAGCCGATCGACGACGCCGCCGTCGGGGCGGTGTTCGACCAGTCCGGGGTCATCCGGGTCGACTCGGTCGACGAGCTGTTCGACGCCGCCCAGCTGCTGGCCCACCAGCCCCTGCCGCCGGGCCCGCGCGTCGGCATCGTCGGCAACTCCACGGCCCTGGGGGTGCTCGCCGCCGACGTCGTGCTCGCCCAGGGGCTCTTCCTGGCCCGCGACCCCGTCGACCTCGGCACGTCCGCCGGGGCGGACGCGCTGCACGCCGCGGTGGCCGACCTGCTCGCCGACGACCAGTGCGACGCGCTCGTCGTCGTGTTCGTCCCGGCGATCACCACCGACCCGACCGAGCACGCCCGCGCGCTCGCCGCCGCCGTGCGCGGCGCCGAGAAGCCGGTGGTGTCGACGTTCCTGGCCTCGGAGGGCGTGCCCGAGGTGCTCGAGGTCGCCGACGACGCCGACGGCGCCGACGGCGAGGACGGCGGGCCCCAGCGCGGCAGCATCCCGTCCTACCCGAGCCCGGAGCGCGCGGTCCTCGCACTGGCCCGGGCCGTGCGCTACACGCAGTGGCGCTCGCGGCCGGTCGGCGCGTTCGTCGTGCCCGAGGGCGCCGACGTCGAGGCGGCCCGCGCGCTGGTCGCCGAGATCGCGCCGAGCCCGCGAACGCTGCTCACCGACGAGCAGGCCGACGCGCTGCTGCGCTGCGTCGGGGTGGTCGTGGCGCCGTTCCGCCGCGTGCGCTCGGCCGAGGACGCCACCGCCGTGGCCCGCGAGCTGGGCGGCGCGGTGGTGCTCAAGACCGCCGACCGGCGCTGGCGCCACCGCTCCGACCTGCGCGGGGTGCACGTCGGGCTCACCGAGGCCGAGGCCATCGCGACCGCCTACGATCAGCTCGTCGAGCTCTCGGGCTCCGACGAGGTGTACGTGCAGACCCAGGCGCCGCCCGGCATCCCCTGCGTCGTCGAGGTCCGTGACGACCCGTCGTTCGGCTCGCTGATCTAGTTCGGGCTCGCCGGCGTCGTGAGCGAGCTGCTCGGCGACCGCGCCTACCGCGCCACCCCCCTGTCGACGATGGACGCCGCGACGCTCGTCCGCGCGCCCCGTGCCGCGCCGCTGCTCGACGGCTACCGCGGCGCCCGCCGGGCGGACCTGCCCGCGCTCGAGGACCTCGTGCTGCGCATCGGCGTGCTCGCCGACGCGGTGCCGGAGATCCGCTCGCTCGTGCTCGACCCGGTGCTCGCCGCGGAGCGGGGCGCGCACGCCACCGGCGTGACCGTGGTCCTCGGTCCGCCCCCGGGACCCCGCGACGGCGGCCCCCGCCGGCTGCGCTGACCGGGTGCGCTGACGCGCACGTGAGCAGTTCTCGGTGCTGGAGCACCAAGAGGTGCTCACGTGCGCGGAGCGCACCTCGAAGGAGTGACCGCGTCGGGGCGGCGCGAGGGTCCCGGTCGCCCTACCGTCGGGCGGACCATGAGCACCCCCTCGGCGTCGGCCCGCGCGGCGGTCGCGCTCCTCTCCGGCACCCTGCGCCCGGTGCTGCTCGCGGCCGCCCTGAGCAGCGGGGTGCTGCTGGCCGCGGGTTGCGGCGGAGCGGGAGAGGAGCCCCCGCTGCCCGAGTCCTCGACGCTGCCGACGGCCGCGCCGCCGGGCACGCGTCCGATGCCCGCGACACCCGACCCGCTCGTCGCCGCCCCGCCCGCGGGCGCCACGGCACTGCCTGCCGGGCGGGTGGACGCCGCGGCGCTGCCCGCGGGGCTCGCGCCGCTGGTCTGGACGCGCGACGACCGCACGATCGGGGCCTACGGACGCGGCGGAGGGTGCACGGACGCGCGCCTGGAGGTGGTGGAGCAGGGCCCGGAGCGGGTCGTGCTGCGCGTGGTGCAGTTCAGCACCGGGCCGGGACCGTGCACGCGGGAGCTGATCTACCCGCCACTGGAGGCGACGCTCGACGCGCCGCTGGGGGAGCGCCCGGTGGTGCTCACGGGCATCGTGGCCTGAGGAGTGGCCTGAGGAGTGGCCTGAGGAGTGGCCTGAGGAAAGCCGGAAGACCGGGCCGGCCCCCGACCGTCCCGGTCTCCCGTCGCCGGCGGCTACCCGGATCGCGGGCCCGCCTCGTGGAATTGGCCGAGCCGGTGGACCCCACGTGAGTGGGGTCACACCCGGCCCGTGCTCGTCAGACTGCCGTTACCGGCGAGTCACCGTCAATGCGGAGTTCGGGCGGAACGCACCGGACCGATCCCGTCACGGTGCGTCCCCGAACGCCTGGTCGGCGCCTCCGAGCGGCCGACTCAGCTGGCCGCGTAGTCCTTGAGCCGGCGCGCGCGGTCGCCGTCGCGGAGCTTGACCATGACCTCGCGCTCGATCTGGCGCACCCGCTCGCGGGAGAGCCCGAACTGCCGGCCGATCTGGTCGAGCGTGCGCGGCTGTCCGTCGTCGAGGCCGTAGCGCAGCCGGATCACGTTCTGCTCGCGCTCGTCCAGCGTCGCGATGACGCGGCGCATGTCGTCGTGGAGCAGGCCCGAGATGACCGTGGACTCGGCGTCGGTGGCCTCGGCGTCCTCGATGAAGTCCCCGAGCGGGGCCTCCTCCTCGGACCCGACCGGCATGTCCAGGCTCACCGGGTCGCGGCTGTGGTCGAGCAGGTCGGCGACCTTCTCGACCGCGATGCCCGACTCCTCGGCCAGCTCCTCGTGCGTGGCCTCGCGACCGAGGGTCTGGTGCAGGTCGCGCTTGATGCGGGCCAGCTTGTTGACCTGCTCGACGAGGTGGACGGGCAGGCGGATGGTGCGGGCCTGGTCCGCCATGCCGCGGGTGATCGCCTGGCGGATCCACCACGTGGCGTAGGTCGAGAACTTGAAGCCCTTGGCGTAGTCGAACTTCTCGACCGCGCGGATCAGGCCGAGGTTGCCCTCCTGGATCAGGTCCAGCAGCGGCATCCCGCGGCCGGTGTAGCGCTTGGCCAGCGAGACGACCAGGCGCAGGTTGGCCTCGAGCAGGTGCGCGCGCGCCCGGCGACCGTCACGGACGACGGCCCGCAGGTCGGTGGCGCGCTGGGCGTCCACGTCGTCGGACTCGAGCAGGTGCGCCGCGTAGACGCCCGCCTCGATGCGCTTGGCGAGCTCCACCTCGTCGGCGGCCGTCAGCAGGGCTGTCTTTCCGATACCGTTGAGGTAGACGCGGACGAGGTCCGCCGCAGGGCCATGGGCGTCGAGGTCGCTCTCCGAGGGAACGGCCGCCTCGGGGCCGGTCTGCGGTGCGAGTGTCGCCGTCATTGCTTCCTCCCTGCGCGGCGCTGAGATGCTGGGGCGCCGCGTCATCTGGTCGAACGCGTCGAGGGCGGCGTTCGTTCCCGGCCTGGGATACAACACGGGGTTGCCCGCTGTGGCGCGTGCGACGCATGGCGCGCGCCACCGTTCGACAACGCCTCGGTCAGATCTCCACCAGCACCGTGAACGGCCCGTCGTTGGCCGACTCGACGCGCATGTCGGCCCCGAACCGGCTCTCCGCGACCGTCGCACCGCGCTCCCGCAGGGCCGCCACGACCGCGTCCACCGCCGCGCGGGCCGCGGCGGGCGGCGCGGCCGCCGACCACGACGGACGCCGGCCCTTGCGGGTGTCGCCGTAGAGCGTGAACTGGCTGACCACCAGCAGCCCCGCGCCGGTCTCGGCGCACGAGCGCTCGTCGCGCAGCAGCCGCAGCTCGTGCAGCTTGCGCGCCATCGCCGCGGGCGCCTCGTCCCCGTCGTCGCGGTGCACCCCGAGCAGGACGAGCAGCCCGGGCCCGGTGAGCGCCCCGACCACCGCGTCGTCCACCACCACCCGCGCCCACGCCACGCGGCTCACGACGGCCCTCACGCGAGCACCGCCCTCACGCCCGCGCCGTCAGCATCCCGTGGCGCACGAGGTCCCGGACGACGGGCAGCGCGGCGCGGGCGAGCTCGCCGGCGTCGCGGTCGTGGGCCAGCGCGAGCAGGTCGAGCAGGTCGCGCAGCGGGAGGTGGCCGCGGCACCCCGCGAGCAGGGCGACGCCCAGCTCGTCGACGTCGTGGCGCCACTGCGGGCCGTCGAGGCGCACCAGCGTCGCCGCCACCGGGGACCACCCCTCGTCGGTGGACACCAGCCCGCGCTCGAGGGCGACCGTCTCGGGCACCAGCAGCCGCTCGTCGAGCAGGGCGTCGTCGGGCCGCTGCGCCAGCCAGGCGGTGCGGTCGAGCCACGCCTCGATCTCGGGGCCCAGCGGGTCGTCGTGGGACTGGCGCAGGTCCTCGCACACGACCGTCCCCGCGACGTCCGGGGCGGTGCGCCGCAGCGTGACGAACCCGAAGCCGACCGCGTGCACCCCGGCCCCCGCGAGCCAGTCGAGCCACCGCTCGGAGAGCTCGGTGCCCTGCGGCGAGGCGGGGTCGACGCCCGCGTCGCGCAGCCACGTGCCGACGTGCAGGGCCGGGTCGGCGACGTCGCGCTGCACCACCCAGGCGTCCAGCCCGCCCGGTGCAGCGGACGCCGCGGCCTCGGCGAGCCAGGTCCGGGGGCGCTCGGTCCAGTCCTCCGAGGTGATCAGCCACGACGCGAGCAGCTGGGCCACGCCGCCCTCGGCGAGGTACCCGGGCAGCCGGCCGACCAGCAGCGCGCTGGCGCCGTCGCCGCCCAGCCCGGCGTCGCGGTAGACGTGCTCGATCTGCGGCGGGCCCGGCACGAACGGCGGGTTGCTGACGATCTGGTCGAACCGGCGCCCGGCGACGGGCTCGAGCCACGGCCCGCCGAGGACCTCGGCGTCGACGCCGGACAGCGCGAACGTCACCCGCGCCATGTCCAGCGCGCGCTCCGAGACGTCCGTCGCGGTGAGGGCCAGCGCGTGCCCGGAGGCGTGCAGCACCTGGACCCCGCACCCGGTGCCCACGTCCAGCAGCGTGTCGACGGGCCGGCGCACCGTCGCCCGGGCCAGCGACATCGACGCCGCGCCGGTGCCCAGCACGTGCTCGCGGTCGGCGGTGCGCGACCCCGGCGCCACCTCCAGGTCCGACAGCACCCACCACGGCGCCGCGTCGGGGAGCCCGGCGTCGGCGTGGGGACGCAGGTCGAGGGCGGCGGCCACCTGCCCGTCGGCGGTGCGCAGCAGCCCGGCGGCCACCGCCTCGTCGACGTCGGCGGGGTCGAGCGCGGCGGCCACCTCGGCGCGGGGCAGCGCGTCCCCGAGCAGGAACAGCCGCACCAGCGTGCCCGCCGCACCGGCGCCCCGGACCGCCCGGCGGACCGGCGTCGTCTCGCCGCGGTCCAGCGCCGCGCGGGCGCCGGGGCCGAGCAGGGCGGCCACGCCGTCGACGGTGAATCCGCCGCGCACCAGGGCGACGCGTAAGCCACGCCACATTCGGGCATGCCGGTCATCGACCCCGTCCACCGGAGGGCGGTACGCGTCGGGTGCGTCGGGCCGGGTCACGGCAGGGATCGTCACACTGCAGGTGGAGTCGATCGCCGCCACCCCGTCCCCGACCCCTCCGATCGCGCCGTTGCCGCGGGCAGGGATGTGCGTGACGCTGCGCACACAGCAGCGGCACCGGCGTGGTCAGTACCTCGTCGGTGCCTGGACGACGACCGGGAGGCAGACGCGGATGTCGGAACAGTCGACGACCACCGAGGGGAAGACGTACCCGCCGGACCCGGAGCTGTCGAAGACGGCCAAGGTGCGCCCGGAGATGCTGGACCAGGACCTCGAGGACTTCTGGGGCCAGCAGGCCCAGGAGAAGCTGAGCTGGTTCGAGCCCTACGACTCGGTGCTCGAGTGGAACCTGCCCTACGCCAAGTGGTTCCAGGGCGGCAAGCTGAACGCCTGCTACAACTGCGTGGACCGTCACGTCGAGAACGGCAAGGGCGACAAGGTCGCCCTGCACGTGGTGCCCGACGACGGCCCCGACTCCTCGGAGGCGCGCGACATCACGTTCGCGCAGCTGCAGGAGCAGGTGGTGAAGCTCGCGAACGGGCTCAAGAAGCTCGGGGTGGGCAAGGGCGTGCCCGTCGGCATCTACATGCAGATGATCCCGGACGCCGTGGTGGCCATGCTGGCGTGCGCCCGGCTCGGCGCCCCGCACACCGTGGTCTTCGGCGGTTTCAGCGGCAAGGCCGTGGCCGAGCGCTGCAACGACCTCGAGTGCAAGGTCCTCATCACCCAGGACGAGGCGATGCGCGGCGGCAAGGCCGGCGCGCAGAAGACCAACGCCGACGAGGGCCTCGACGCCGGGCCCACCACCATCGAGAAGGTCGTGGTGGTCAAGCGCTCCGGGGCGGACATCCCGATGAGCGACCGGGACGTCTACCTCGACGACCTCGTCGCCGACGTCTCCGGTGACGCGTCGGAGTGCCCGTGCGAGCCGATGGAGTCCGAGGACCTGCTGTTCCTGCTGTACACCTCGGGCTCGACCGGCAAGCCCAAGGGCGTCGTGCACACCACGGCCGGCTACCTCCTCGGCTGCGCCGTGACCCACGAGCTGGTCTTCGACGTCCAGGACGACTCGGTCTACTGGTGCGCGGCCGACATCGGCTGGATCACCGGCCACAGCTACATCACCTACGGCCCGCTGGCCAACGGCTGCACCTCGGTGCTCTTCGAGGGCGTGCCCGGTTACCCGGACAAGGACGTCTGGTGGAGGATCATCGACAAGTACGGGGTGACGATCCTCTACACCTCGCCGACGGCGATCAAGTCGCACATGAAGGCGGGCGAGCAGCACATCGAGGGCCACGACCTGTCGTCGATCAAGATGCTCGGCAGCGTCGGTGAGCCGATCAACCCCGACGTCTGGGAGTGGTACCGCGAGCACGTCGGCGGCGGCAAGGCGCCGATCATGGACACGTGGTGGCAGACCGAGACCGGGCACATCCTGATCACGCCGCTGCCCGGGATCACCACGCTCAAGCCGGGCAAGGCCCAGCAGCCGTTCCCCGGGGTGCGGCCCGAGGTGCGCGACGACGAGGGCAACGTGCTCGAGGTCGAGCAGACCGGCAACCTCGTCCTCAAGGCGCCGTGGCCCGGCATGATGCGGACCCTGTACAACGACGACGAGCGCTTCCGCGACACGTACTGGTCCAAGTACTCGGACGCGTACTTCGCCGGTGACGGCGCCAAGTACGACGCCGACGGCGACATCCAGCTGATGGGCCGCATCGACGACGTCATCAACGTCTCCGGGCACCGCCTCTCGACCTTCGAGGTGGAGAGCGCGCTGGTCGAGCACGCCGACGTGGCCGAGGCCGCGGTCGCGGCGCGCAAGGACGAGGACACCGGCCAGGCGATCATCGCGTTCGTCTCGCTCAAGGGCGACAAGGAGGGCACCGAGGAGCTGGAGCAGGCCCTGCGCGAGCAGGTCGCCCAGTCGATCGGCAAGCTCGCCCGTCCGGCGACGGTGATCTTCGCCCACGACCTGCCGAAGACGCGGTCGGGCAAGATCATGCGCCGGCTCCTGAAGAACATCGCCGAGGGCGAGGAGCTGGGCGACACCAGCACCCTCGTCGACCCGACGGTGGTCGAGGAGATGCAGAAGCAGGTCAACGGCTAGGCCTGACGGCGTAGTCCCCGAAAGAACGAACGGCGCTCTCGCTGCTTCCGTGGCAGCGGGAGCGCCGTTCGTTCGTGGCGGGCGGGCCGGGCTCAGCCCACGGCGGGCTCGGCCGGGTCGGCGGTGTCCGCGGTCTCGCGCGACTCGGGACGCGGCGGCTCCTCGCCGCGCAGCACGGCGAGCTGCTCGGTGATCCGGCCCATGATCCGGTCGGTGGCCTCGTGCAGGGCCCGGCGCCCGATGCGGCCCGCGCGCAGGTCGTCGAGGGCGACGGCCGGGTCGGCGAGCACCCGCAGCGTCGCGCGCGGGAACAGCGTCGGCCGCGATGCCGACGGCGGCAGCAGGTGGTTCGAGCCCCACTGGGCGACGGGGATGACGGGCGCCCCGGTCTCGAGCGCGATGCGCGCGACGCCGCTGCGGGCCGCGCGGGGCCAGCCGTCGGAGTGCTCCGCGAACCCGCCCTCGGGGTAGAGCACGACGACCTCGCCGCGGCGCACCGCCTCCACGGCGGCCCGGTAGGCCTCGACGCCGGAGGCGCGCCGGTCGACGGGGATGTGCCGGCCGCCGCGCAGGGGGGCGCCGACCACCGTCATGCCCCACAGCTCCTTCATCGCGAGGAACCGGGGCACGCGGCCCTGGGCCATGACGTACGAGACGAGCACGATCGGGTCGACGTGCGAGAGGTGGTTGACCGCGAGCAGCGCCCCGCCCGACGTCGGCACCTGGCGGCCACCGCGGAAGTCCCAGCGCGCGACGGCCATGAGCACCGGCCACAGCACGTCGATGGCGAAGCCGTACCAGAACCCGCGGTCGCGGCGGGGGTAGAGCAGCCAGATCGCGAGCTTGCGCCACAGCCGGATGCCGGGGCCCGACCGTCGCCGGTCGTGGGCCTGGGAGATCCGCCGGAGCCGGTCCTGACGCGCCATGCCCCGGATCATGTCGGCCGGGGCGCCGGCCCGCATGCGTGGAGTCCCCTAGCCGATCGTGTAGCCGGGACGGAGGAGGAACTGGCCTCCGACGACGAGGGCCAGGAGGGCGATCACGACCCAGACGGCGTGCCAGACGATCCGGGGGACGACGAGGGTGGCCCTGGCGAGCCGGGCGGCGTCCGTCCCGTCGGCGCGGCTGAGGATGAGGGAGGAGCGCAGGCTCCCGAACAGCAGCACCCAGACCAGACCGACCGCCACGGCGGCCTGCACCGCAGCCGAGCCCGCGAGGGCCGCCCACGTCACACCGGCGAGGACGAGGAGGGTGAACAGGAAGGCGAGTGGACCGCCGGCCACGATGAAGGCGGCGAGGAAGAGGACGATGGCGCTCCAAAGAACGGCCCACGCGTTGCCCGCCGCCACGAGGGCAGCCCCGCCGAGGGCGACCAGAGGGGGCGCCGCGTAGCCGGCGAAGACAGAGAGGATGTAGCCCGGTCCCCAGGACTGGTCGAGGACGGTCGTCCCCCCGCCCCCGCCGTCCTCGAGCTCGAAGTACTGCGGCCGCCGGAAGCTGAGCGCGGAGACGACGTAGTGCGCACCCTCGTGCACCACCGTGGTCAGGGCGCCGGTCCACGAGCCGGTCAGCGTCACGAGGAGGAGCGCGACGAACCCGATGCCGTACGCGATCGGTTCCCCCACGATCGGGACGTCGTTGACCTCCAGCCCCACCCCCATGCGACGAATGCGAACACAGACCGTTTCCGGACCACCCGTACGACACCGCGTACCACCCGGATGGCCCAGCACTACTCCCCAGGTGCACTACCGGTGAACCGCAGTGCCTCCTCGATCGATCACCAAGCGGGACGTCGACGAGGAGTGCACATGGGCGCAGGAGCGGCGACACGGGTCGCGGGCGCGGTCGGGGCGTTCCTCGACGGCCCGCTGCCGGTGCGGATCCGGGCGTGGGACGGCAGCGAGGCCGGGGCGGCGCCGGGACCGGGGGTGCCGATCGTGGTCCTGCGCTCGCGCCGGGCGCTGCGGCGGCTGCTGTGGCAGCCGGGCGAGATGGGCCTGGCGCACGCCTACGTGTCCGGCGACCTCGACGTCGACGGCGACCTCGCCGAGGGGCTGGGGGCGATGTGGGCGCTCGTGCGCAGCGGCACGATCGCGCCGCGCCGCCCCGGGGCCGGCGAGCTG
>CADCTH010000503.1 GCA_902805495.1 uncultured Actinomycetospora sp. | reverse complement strand
CGCGGCCGATACCGGGGGACCGGGTGGCCCCGGTGGGGGTCCCGGCGCGCCGGGCACACCGTCGCCGGCGGCGACCGCGCGCGTGCGCAGCCTCGCCTCGGTGGCCGACCGCGTCGAGCCCGACGAGGACCCCGACGGCGCGCGCTCCTCGCGGGCCGACACCGTGGGCCGCGACGTGCTGCTCGCCGAGGACGGGGTGGACGCCACGCTGCTCGACGGCCTCGAGCACCACGGCATCCTGCGTCCCGACGCCGACGGTCGCTTCGAGCCCGAGGACGTGCTGGTCGCGCGCACCGCGGCGTCGCTCGCCCGCCTCGGCGTCGAGCCCCGCCTGCTGCGCTCGGCCCGGGCCAGCGCGGACCGCGAGGTCGGGCTGCTCACCCAGCTCGTCACCCCCGTCGCCCGCAGCCGCGGCCCCGAGGCCGCGCGCCGCGCCGAGGAGCTCTCCGCCGAGCTCGCCGCGCTCTCCGGACGCCTGCACGCCCTGCTCGTGGGCGCAGGTCTGCGACAGGGCCTGCGTCGCTGAACCCCCGGGCGACGGGCCCGCGGAGGCGTTCGCGGGCCCGCGCACGGGGGGTTCCGAGCGTGTAGCGTCTCGGCACGTCGCCCGAACGCTGGGCGGCGAGCGGAGCTCGACCGTGACGAGGAGGGCGAGTCGCATGAGCGAGATGCGTGTCGTGGGCGTTCGGGTCGAGCTTCCCGCGAACCAGCCGATCCTCCTCCTGCGGGAGGCCGAGGGAGACCGCTACCTGCCGATCTGGATCGGCTCGGTGGAGGCCACCGCCATCGCCCTCGAGCAGCAGGGCGTCAAGCCCGCCCGCCCGCTCACGCACGACCTGCTGAAGGACGTGCTCGGCGCGCTCGACCGCCGCCTCGAGCAGGTGCGGATCATCGACCTGCAGGAGGGCACCTTCTACGCCGAGCTGGTGTTCGACGGAGACATCCGCGTCTCCGCCCGGCCCAGCGACTCGGTGGCGCTCGCCCTGCGCGTGGGTGTGCCCATCCACGCCGAGGAGGGCGTGCTCTCCGAGGCGGGGCTCGTCATCCCCGACGAGCAGGAGGACGAGGTCGAGAAGTTCCGCGAGTTCCTCGACTCCGTCTCGCCGGAGGACTTCCGCGGCGCCGACACCTGAGATCCGGGGGCCCGCTGAGCAGGCGAGATCCGGTCGGCTAGCCTCACTCTCAAGTCGAGGTCGAGAGTAGCCGCGCGTCGCGTTGACCCCCATCTCCGCCGCTCGTACCGTCGGCGTCACAACGGCACGAGGAGGCAATCGGTGAGCGGTGGCGAGGACGGCGGACCCGCCGGCCCCGAGCTCGAGCCCCTCGGCCCCGAGGGCGAGCAGGGTTCCCTGTTCGACGACCAGGTCTTCGGCGACGCGATCCCGGGGATGGACGAGGTCGTCGGCTACCGCGGGCCGGCCGCGTGCCAGATCGTCGGCATCACCTACCGCCAGCTCGACTACTGGGCGCGCACGAAGCTCGTGGTGCCGAGCATCCGCACCGCCACCGGTTCGGGCTCGCAGCGGCTGTACTCGTTCAAGGACCTCGCGGTGCTCAAGGTGGTCAAGAACCTCCTCGACACCGGCGTCTCGCTGAACAACATCCGCCTCGCCGTCGAGCAGCTGCGCCGCCACGGCGTGCGCGACCTCGCGCGCATCACCCTGTTCTCCGACGGCGTCACCGTCTACGAGTGCACCTCGCCCGAGGAGGTCGTCGACCTGCTCCAGGGCGGCCAGGGCGTCTTCGGCATCGCCGTCGGCGGGGCCATGCGCGAGATCTCCGGGACCATCGCGCGGTTCCCGGCCGAGCGCGCCGACTCCGCAGTGGTCGACCACTCCCCGGAGGACGAGCTCGCGTCCCGGCGTGCCCGGGGGACCCGCTCCGCGGGATGACACGGGCAGGGGTGACACGGGCCACGTCGGACCTGGGGGTCCGGTGCCCGTTGCGCTATCCTCAGCGCGTCGTTCTTGGACACCGCGCGGGAGAGACCTGCACACAGAAGCCTCTGGCTGCAGGCGCCGAAGGAGCAACTCCTCCCCGGAACCTCTCAGGCACCCCGACCGCGCGGAGGAGACGACCTCTGGAAAGTGGTGACCGGCACCCGAGCCGGCCACCCGCCGATGGTGCAAGCCGGGGCGAGCCCGCCCTCCGGTGAAGCTCTCAGGCGCTCGCAACGGTGGCGGGCAGTGGCAGAGGGGGAGGCCGCGCGACGGACGGTGACGCCCGCAGCGCGTGAGGCCCCTGACCGCCCTGCCTCCGGAGGCGTCATGACCGCACCGCACGGATCCCCGTCGTCGCGAACCCCGCAGTCCCCGTGGAACTCGGCCCCGCTCGCCGCGCTCGAGCACGGCGTGCCGTTCGCCGACCGCCACATCGGCCCCGACGCGCGCGGCCTCGCCCGCATGCTCGAGACCATCGGTGTCGGGTCGCTCGAGGAGCTCGCCGACACCGCGATGCCCACGTCGATCCGCAGCGACCCCGCCGACTGGTCGGACGACCCGACCGGCGCCGCGCCGCCGCCGCCCGCCACCGAAGAGCAGGTGCTCGACGAGCTGCGCGCCCTCGCCGCGAGCAACACCACCCTCGAGCCGATGCTCGGGCTGGGCTACCACGGCACGATCACCCCGCCGGTGATCCGCCGGAACGTGCTCGAGGACCCGGCCTGGTACACCGCCTACACGCCCTACCAGCCCGAGATCAGCCAGGGCCGGCTCGAGGCGCTGCTGAACTTCCAGACCGTCGTCTGCGACCTCACCGGGCTCGACGTCGCGGGCGCCTCCATGCTCGACGAGTCGACCGCCGCCGCCGAGGCCATGCTGCTGCTGCGCCGCGCGGACAAGACGAAGAGTGATCGTTTCCTCGTCGACGCGGACACGCTGCCGCAGACGATCGCGGTGCTCCGCACGCGCGCCGAGGCGCTCGGCATCGAGGACGCGATCGTCGACGTCACCGCGCACCTGCCCACCGACGACTTCTTCGGCCTCCTGCTCGCCGCGCCCGGCGCCTCCGGCGTGCTGCGCGACCACCGTGGCGTCGTCGAGGCCGCCGACGCCCGCGGCGCCGCCGTCGTCGTGGCCTGCGACCTGCTGGCCGCGGCCGTCGTCACCCCGCCCGGCGAGATCGGCGCCGACGTCGCGGTCGGCTCGACGCAGCGCTTCGGGGTGCCGCTGGGCTTCGGCGGCCCGCACGCCGGCTTCCTCGCGGTGCGCCAGGGGCTCGCCCGCCAGCTGCCCGGGCGGCTCGTCGGCACGTCCATCGACGCCGACGGGAACCCGGCGCACCGGCTGGCCCTGCAGACCCGCGAGCAGCACATCCGCCGCGACAAGGCCACGAGCAACATCTGCACCGCGCAGGTGCTGCTCGCGGTGATGGCCGCGATGTACGCCGTGCACCACGGCCCGAACGGCATCCACGCGATCGCCCGGCGCACCCACCGCATGGCGGCTGTGCTCGCCGCGGGCCTGGTCAAGGGCGGCGTCGAGGTCGTGCACCGCGAGTTCTTCGACACCGTGCTCGTCCGCGTCCCCGGCGGCGCGCCGGCGGCGGTCGCCGCCTGCCGCGGCGAGGGCATCCTCGTGCGCGAGGTCGACGCCGACCACGTCGGCATCTCCTGCTCGGAGCGCACGACGCGCGAGCACCTCCGCGCCCTGTGGCGCGCGCTCGGGGCCGGCGAGGTCGACCCCGAGGAGCTCGACGCCGCCACCGCCGACGCCGTGCCCGCGGCGCTGGGGCGGACGTCGTCGTACCTCACCCACCCCGTGTTCCACCGGTACCGCAGCGAGACCTCGCTGCTGCGCTACCTGCGCGAGCTCTCGGACAAGGACGTCGCGCTGGACCGCAGCATGATCCCGCTGGGCTCCTGCACGATGAAGCTCAACGCCACCGCCGAGATGGAGCCGATCACCGACCCCGGGTTCGGCAACCTCCACCCGTTCGCGCCCGCGTCGGACGCGCCGGGGATGTTGCAGGTGATCCACGACCTCGAGGACTGGCTGGTGCACCTCACCGGCTACCACGCGGTGTCGCTGCAGCCCAACGCCGGCTCGCAGGGCGAGCTCGCGGGCCTGCTCGCCATCCGCGCGTACCACCACAGCCGGGGCGACCAGCACCGCGACGTGTGAGTCATCCCGTCCTCGGCGCACGGCACCAACGCCGCGTCGGCGATCTCGGCGGGCATGCGGGTCAAGGTCGTCAAGACCACCGAGCGCGGCGACGTGGACGTCGAGGACCTGCGCAAGGTCATCGCCGACGTCGGCGACGCGCTCGCCGCGATCATGATCACCTACCCGTCGACGCACGGCGTGTACGAGCCGCACGTGCGCAAGGTCTGCGCGGCGGTGCACGACGGCGGCGGGCAGGTCTACGTCGACGGCGCCAACCTCAACGCGCTGGTCGGGCTCGCCCGGCCCGGCCGCTTCGGCGCCGACGTCAGCCACCTGAACCTGCACAAGACCTTCTGCATCCCGCACGGCGGCGGCGGGCCCGGCGTCGGCCCGATCGGCGTCGCCGAGCACCTCGCGCCGTTCCTGCCCAACCACCCCGCGCAGCCCACGGCCGGCCCGGACACCGGCGTCGGGCCCGTGGCCGGCGCGCCGTGGGGGTCGGCGTCGATCCTGCCGATCTCCTGGGCCTACGTCCGGCTCATGGGCGTCGACGGGCTGCGGCGCGCGACGCTGACCGCGGTCGCGGCGGCGAACTACGTCGCCAAGCGTCTCGACGAGCACTTCCCGGTGCTCTACACGGGGCCGGGCGGCCACGTGGCCCACGAGTGCATCCTCGACCTGCGCCCGCTGACCAAGGCCTCGGGCATCTCGGTCGACGACGTGGCCAAGCGCCTCGCTGACTACGGCTTCCACGCGCCGACGATGTCGTTCCCGGTGGCCGGGACGCTGATGGTCGAGCCCACGGAGTCCGAGGACCTCGACGAGATCGACCGCTTCTGCGACGCGATGATCGCGATCCGCGCCGAGGTGGCCCGCGTGGAGTCGGGCGAGTGGCCGGCGGACGACAACCCGCTGGTGCACGCGCCCTTCACGTCCCGGTCGGTGCTCGTGGGGGAGTGGGACCACGCCTACACCCGCGAGGAGGCGGCGTTCCCCGCCGGCGGGCGCCCGGCGAAGATCTGGCCGCCGGTGCGGCGCATCGACGCCGCCCACGGCGACCGCCACCTCGTCTGCTCCTGCCCGCCGCTGGAGGAGCTCGCCGAGTAGGTGCGCT
>CADCTH010000502.1 GCA_902805495.1 uncultured Actinomycetospora sp. | reverse complement strand
TGGCCGGGGCGGCCGGCGTCGCGCAGGTGACCCGCGACGTGCTGGCCGAGCTCGACCTCACGCTCGCCCTCGCCGGCGCCCGCTCGCCCGCCGACCTCGAGCTCGCGTCGTTCGGCGCTGCGGAACCCGCCGTGCACGCCGGGCGGTGATCAGGTCAGGGTGGGCCCCATGAGCCGGGTGCTGCTGATCCGTCACGGCGAGACGCACGGCTACTTAGACGACGTCGGGCTCACCGAGCACGGCGAGGAGCAGTGCCGCGCGAAGGCCGACGAGCTGGCCGGCGACCTGCCCGCCGACGCCCGCGTCGCCCTGGTGCACGCGCCCACCGCGCGCGCCACCGCGCCGGCCCGGGTGCTGCGCGAGGTGCTCGCCGCCCGCCGCGACGACCTCGACCTGGGCGACGCGCGGGCCGACGCGCGGTTCGACAGCCTGCAGTTCCTCCACGAGGGCGCCGCCCGCGAGTCGTCGGGGGTGGCGGCGTACCGGCTGCGGGTCTCCCAAAACGGCGCCCCGACCCCGGACTGGGTCCGCGCCTACGACCGCTTCGACACCGACTACGGCGCCGCGTCCCGCCTCGGCGGGCCGATCGACCGCTGGATGGCGCTCGTCGGCCTGCACTTCGAACCCCCGCAGGTCATCGCCTACCGCGCCTGGGCCGGCATCCGCGCGCTCGACACCTCGGACCCGGCGGGGGTCACCCTCGTCGCCTCCCACTCGGCGCTCCTGCGGGGCTTCGCCGCGGCCGCGCTGGGCCACGACCCCGGGGAGCCGCGCAACCTCGAGCAGGTCGAGGTCGTCGTGGACGGCGCCCGGGCCACCGTGACGTTCCGCGGCGAGCGGGTCGACGTCGAGGTGCCCACCGCGCTGCCGCCGTGGCTGAACCCGGCCTACCTCGACGACGGCACGCGGGCCGCCCTGCCCTGGTGAGGCCGTCGACGACCCGCCGTCGCCAGGACGTGACGTTTCGGTCGTGGGTGGGGCGCCTATGCCCCCGGGTCACACCCGCCTTCCCCCGGGAGCCCCCGCGATGTCCCTCGCCGACACCCTCGCCCGCTGGCGGGCCCGCCTGACCGGGGAGCGCGGACCCGTCGGGCCCTCGCCCACCTCCGATCCGTCGGAGTCCGACGCCGGGCACGACCCCCGCACCGCCGCGTCCCGCGTGGCCGGGGGCGAGCACGCCGAGCACCGGGGCGACCAGGGCTCGGTCACCGGCACGGGCGACACCGACACGTTCGTCGGCCGCGCCGCGGGCCGCGACGTCGGCTACGCCGGCGAGACCGGCGCCGAGGCCCGCCGCGAGGCCGAGCGCCGGGCGGAGGGGCAGCGATGAGCCAGGACCGGGAGACCGGGGGCAAGCGCGCCCGGATGGCGGACGCCGTGCGCCCCGACCACAAGGTGATGTGGGTGCACCGCGTCGGCGCGATCGTGGTCGCCGTCGTCATCGCCGTGTTCGGCGTGCTCGGGCTCGTCGGCGGGCTCTCGTTCTTCGACACCGAGGGCGCGCCCGTCGCGGGCCTGTCGACCAACGGCGCGCTGTCGACGATCTCGCTGGTCACCGCGGCCGTCCTCATCGCCGCGGCGATCCGGGGCGGACGGCTCTCGTCCACCGTCATGGTGGTCATCGGGGTGCTGTTCCTGGTCTCGGCGTTCGTCAACCTCGCGCTGATCGGGACGGCCTACAACCTGCTCGCGTTCCGCCTGCCCAACGTCTTCTTCTCGATCGGCGCGGGGCTCGTGCTGCTGTTCACCGGCGCCTACGGGCGGTTCGTCTCGAAGCTGCCGGACGACAACCCGTACCGCCAGGAGCGCGGCGCCGACGACGAGGAGCCCGAGGACGCGCACCGCCAGCCCCGCCCCTCGTCGCGCGCCGAGGCCGACGCGGATGCGGCGATGGCCGAGGCCGCCCGGGCGCACGCCCAGGGCGCGTCCGACGACGACCAGCGCCGCCGCCTCGAGGCCATGGACTCCGCGCGCACCCACGAGGAGCGCCGCCAGATCTGGATGCGGTTCGACGACGACCGCGCCGAGGGCGACGGGACGGGTCCCGACGGCCCGACGCGCGGCCGGGCCCTGGCCTGAGCCCGGCCTGAGACCCGTCTGACCCGGCGCGGCCTGGTCCGCGGCTCGCGGGGATGGTCCACTGGGGTCATGACCGTGAGTGCCCCGTCCGCCACCGCCGTCGAGCCCGCGCCCCCCGCCGTGCGCATCGAGGTCGAGGGGGCGACCGCAGTGCTCACGTTGGCCAACCCGCGCCGGCGCAACGCGCTGTCGGTCGCCACGATGCGCGAGCTGCACGCCGCGCTCACCGAGGTGTCCGGGCGCGACGGGGTGCGGGTGATCGTCCTGCGCGCCGAGGGCCCGGCGTTCTCGGCCGGCCACGACCTGTCCGAGATGGTCGACCGGACGCTCGAGGAGGAGCGCGAGGTCTTCGCCGTCTGCACCGAGCTGATGACCGTGGTGCACCGCGTGGCCCAGCCCGTCATCGCGGCCGTGCAGGGCGTGGCCGTGGCCGCCGGCTGCCAGCTCGTCGCCTCCTGCGACCTGGCCGTCGCCGCCGAGAACGCGGTGTTCGGCACGCCCGGGGTGAAGATCGGGCTGTTCTGCTCGACGCCGATGGTGGCCGTGACCCGCGCGATCGGGCGCAAGCGGGCGATGCAGCTGCTGCTCACCGGCGAGACGATCGACGCCGCCACGGCCGCCGAGTGGGGCCTGGTGAACCAGGTCGTCCCCGCCGACGAACTCGACGCGACCGTGCGCGCGCTCGCGGACAAGGTCGCCGACGCGAGCGCGGTGACCCTGCGCATCGGGAAGGAGGCGTTCTACCGCCAGGTGGACCTGCCCGAGGACGCGGCCTACGAGCAGATGAGCGACACGATGGCGACCAACGCGATGACGTGCGACGCCCAGGAGGGCATGTCGGCCTTCCTGGCCAAGCGCGCCCCGCAGTGGCAGCACCGCGAGTGAACGACACCCACGGCAAAGGAGCCCCGTCCATGGCCTTCCCCGGCCTGCAGCACGTCGCGATCACCGTCTCGGACCTCGAGCGCAGCACCCAGTGGTACAGCCGGCTCTTCGGCGCGGACCCGGTGCTCGACGAGGACGAGGAGGGCGGCGAGTTCCACCACACGGTGTTCGCCCTCGACGGCGGGATGCTCTTCGGGCTGCACACCCACCAGGGCCGCGAGTCGGGCGACCGCGCGGACGAGCGCCGCACCGGCCTCGACCACATCAGCTTCGGTCTGGGCGGCGCCGCCGAGCTCGAGCAGTGGCGCGACCGTCTCGACGAGCTGGGCATCACCCACGGCGGCATCAAGAAGGCGCACTACGGCTCCGGGGTGTCGTTCCGCGACCCCGACGGCATCGCGCTCGAGTTCTTCATCGCGCCCGGCACCTGAGCTGCCGGCACGCCCCCAGGAACGAACGGCGAGTTCGCTGCATCCGATGCAGCGAACTCGCCGTTCGTTCGTTCGCGGAGCGGGGGAGCGCGTGGGCGTGGGAGCACGGGGTGGTGTCGGCCGAGCACGGATCGTGATGGTCCTAGTGTGCTACTCGACAGGTCGGTAGAAGTATCCGGTGGTAGGGTGCCCGTATGGCTGCACGACGGGACTACTTCGACGGCTGCGGTGCTGCCCACGCGCTCGACCTCGTCGGGGAGCGCTGGGCCCTGCTGGTGGTGCGCGAGCTGGTGCTCGGCCCCAAGCGGTTCACCGACCTGCGCACGGGTCTCCCGCACGCCAGTCCCAACGTGCTGTCCCAGCGGCTGCGCGAGCTGGAGGAGGCCGGGGTCCTGCGGCGCCGGCGCCTGCCCCCGCCCGCGGCGTCCGCGGTCTACGAGCTCACCGAGTGGGGCCAGGAGCTCGAGCCGGTGCTCCAGTCCCTCGGGCGCTGGGCCGCGCGGTCGCTGCCCGAGTCCGACGGCATCAAGGTCGACTCGTTCATCCTGTCGCTGCGCACGATGTTCGTCCCCGAGCGGGCCGCCGACGCCGACGTGACGCTGCAGCTCGTGCTCGACGACCAGCCGTTCCGGGTGCACCTCTCCCGCCGCGCACTCGAGATCGAGCGGGGCGAGCTGCCCGGCGCCGACGCCACCGTGCGCTGCTCGCCGACCCTGCTCGCCGGCATCGTCTACCAGGGCCTGTCGGTGGCCGACGCCCAGGCCGACGGCTCGCTGGTCCTCACCGGTGACCCGGCGGCGCTCGACGCGCTGGTCGACAGCGTCGCGCTGCCCGAGCCGCTGCCGGCCTGATCACGCCTGGTCAGGATGGGACCGGCCACTCCGGCACCAGGTCGGTGTGGTCGCGGGTGCGGCGCAGCGGGAAGCTCGGCGCCCGCTTCTCGAGGAACGCCGTGACGCCCTCCGCGGCGTCGGCGTCGCGGCCGAGCTCGACCACCGCTCGCGAGTCCAGCGCGTGCGCCTCCCACGGCGACGCGGCCGAGAGCATCGACCACATCATCTTCCGGGTCGCCGCCACCGAGACCGCCGAGGTGTTCTCGGCGACCTCGCGGGCGAGGCCGTCGGCGGCGTCGAGCAGGTCCGCGTCGGGCACGACGCGCGAGACCAGGCCGCCCTCGAGGGCCTCGCGGGCGCCGAACACCCGCCCGGTCATCGCCCACTCCATCGCCCGCGAGATGCCCACCACGCGCGGCAGGAACCAGCTCGAGGCGGCCTCGGGCACGATGCCGCGGCGGGCGAAGACGAACCCGAAGCGGGCCGAGGCGCCCGCGAGGCGCACGTCCATCGGCAGCGTCATCGTGGCGCCGACGCCCACCGCGGGGCCGTTGATCGCCCCGATCACCGGCACCTGCAGCGCGGCGAAGCGCAGGGACACCACGCCGCCGCGGTCGCGACCGACCCCGTCGACCTCGCCGTACCGGGCCGCCTTGTCACGGCCGCGGTCGTCGAACGTGCTGCCGCCCTCGCCGAGGTCCGCCCCCGCGCAGAACGCGCGTCCCCGCCCCGTGACCACGAGCGCCCGCACGGCGTCGTCGGCGTCGATCGCGTCGCACGCCGCCACGAGCTCGTCGCACATCCGGCCGGTGAATGCGTTCATGCGCGCCTCCCGGTCGAGCACGATCGTGGCGACGCCGTCGGTCACCGAGTAGTCGATCTCGCCGAAGCCGGGCCCGCTGTCGTCGGTCACGTCCGCACCCTCCCGGCCCCGGACGGGAACGGTCAACCGTGACCGTCCGTGTGCAACGAGCTGGTCTCGGCGCGGCGGGGGGCGTGGACACGCCCCGTCCGGGGTACCACTGTCGGAATCACGGGTCGACCTCGTCGTCACCCGTCACACCACCCGGCGTCCCGGCGCCCGAGGAGGACCCGTGACCGTGATCAGCCCCGATCCCGCCATCACGCCCGAGGCCGGTCCGCCGGACGAGCCGGCGGAGGTCGTGGTCGCGGTGCCCGACGGGCCGGGACGCGCCGCCGCGGCCACCCTGAGCTGCCGGCTGCACGGGGTCATCGCCGGGCCGGGCGCCGCGCCCTCGCTCACGATCGTCGTCGCGGCGGGGGAGCGGGCGAGCGACCCCGACCTCGCGCGGGTCCTCGCCTGCGCCCGCGAGAGCGCGACCAGCCGCGGCCTGGGCTTCGAGGTGCGCTAGCACGCCATGGCGTTCGTCCACGGCCACGCGCGCGAGACGGGCTGGGTGGTCAGCCACTACCGCCGTCCCCAGCGCGCCGGGGACGACCAGCTCGACCTCGAGCTGCCCGCGCCCCGGCGCGAGGACGACGATCAGCCGGGCGACTCGGGGGACTCGGACGCCGACGAGCTGCCCGGCGACGACCCCGACAGCGTGCGCTCCATCCCGCGCCGCACCGCGTAGACGAGGTAGGGCCGCAGCCGGCCGGGTGCCACCACCGCGTGCACCGAGCCCATCTCCTGGGCGCGCTGCACCGAGTGGTGGGTGTCGAACTCGTCGGCGATCTCGCCGAGCTTCTCCGAGCGCACGCCGGGGCGGACCACGGCGAGCCGGTCGCGCAGCTCGGCGACGTCCTCGCCGCGCTCGAGGCCCTCGCTGATGCGGCTCTCGAGGTCGGCGACGCGCGGGTCGGCGGCCGTGCGCTTGGCGACCTCGCCGGCGAACACCACCGCGGCCGCCGGTGCCCCGCCGATCACCGAGGCGTAGGAGCCCTCGACCGCGGCGACCTCCATGCCGTCGTTGAGCGTCCCGGAGAACACCACGAAGGCGCCGCCGTGGTAGCGCGAGACGACGCAGAACACGATCGGGCCGTCGAAGTTCACCACCGCCCGGCCGATCTCCGCGCCGTACTCCAGCTGGATGCCGCGCAGCGACTCCGGCGAGCCGTCGAAGCCCGAGAGGTTCGCGAGCACCACGACGGGCCGGTTGCCGCTCGCGGCGTTGATCGCCCGGGCGGTCTTCTTCGACGAGCGGGGGAACAGCGTGCCCGCCGTCCACTGCGACGGGCCGTCGACCGGGGGCGGGCCGTGGCGGGGAAGGGGCTTCGACTCGACGCCGATGAGCTCGACGGGGCGCCCGCCGAGGTGGGCGTCGAGCACGACCACCGACTCGGCGGCCTGCATGTCGGCCCACCGCTCCAGCGTCGGGTGGTCGGTGTCGGCGACGCCGCGCATGAGCGAGCGGATGTCGAAGGGCTTCTTGCGCTCGGCGTTGACGGCCGGGTCGAAGATCTCGCCGAGGCGGGTGAACCCGTCGCCGTGGTGCGGGGCGTCGCGCACGTCGCGGTCGACCGGGTCGGTGGTCGGCGCCGGCCGGGGGAAGCGCTCGCCGGGCACGACGTAGGTGTGCGCGTAGTGCTCGAGCAGCAGGTCGACGGCGCCCGAGAGGTCCGGCGCCCAGTACTGGGCCTCGCCGTTCGGGCCCATGATCCGGTCGTAGCCGCCGATGCCGAAGTTGTCCTCGGCGGACACGCCGCCGGAGTAGTCGAGCGACTGCTTGCCGGTCAGCACCATCGCCGAGTCCGGGGTCATCACGAGGATGCCGCGGGTGTGCATCAGCATCGTGGCCTCGGCGTTCCAGTAGGGCTGGGCGCCGACGTTGATGCCGGTGACGACGACGTTGATCTCCCCGCCGCCCTGGGTGAACAGGATGATCGCCCGCAGGACACGGGAGATCCAGTCCATGTTCTCGGTGCCCGAGTCCATGGCGATCTTGGCGCCGGCCGACACCGCGTACCACTCGATCGGCACGCGGTGCTCGCGGGCGAGGTCGATCGCGGCGAGCACCCGGCGGCACTCGGGCTCCGCGATGGCCCCGAGCGCGCGTGTCGGGTCGCCCAGCAGCACGACGCGGGTGAGGCCCTCGGGCTGGCGGCGGGTGGGGGTGGTGACCATGCCGAGCACGATGTTCGCGGTGTTCGACCCGGGCGCGCGGTCGACCGGCACCGGGCGCAGGTCGTCCGGGTCGAGGTCGTACTCGGTGAACGTGCCGGCGTCCCCGTCCGGATCGGGGTTGCGGGTGATCAGCGAGACCAGCTCGTAGGGGTACAGCGCGCCGCGCCGGGCCGCCTTGATCACCTTCTGGGTGTAGGCGTCGAGCTCGCCCATGGGGTGGCTCGGCCACTCGGTGACCCGCAGCGTCAGCCCGGCACCGGGCGGGCGGCTCATCCGCAGCACCCACTCCCGGGTGCCCGGACCGGTGCCGTCCGGCGTCCGGAACCGCACCATCACCTGCTCAATCCCCAGGCTCTCGGTGCGGGGGGCGAGCGTGCGCACGATGCCGTCGAGCTCGGTCAGCGGCACCTCGACGACGGGCCAGACGTAGAGCAGCACGCGGTTCCACGCCAGCCGGCCGAGGTCGGCGTCGGCCGCGCGGGCGGCGCGCAGGCCGTCCAGCGCGGCGTCGAGCACGGCCTCCACCTGCGGCAGGGCCCGGATGCGCCCGGCGTCGTCGCGCAGGACGGTCAGGTCGCGGACGTCGCCGGTGACGATGAGCCGGCGGTCCTCGGGGACGTTGCGCCCGCGCGCGTCGAACAGGTGGACGTCGGTGGCCGAGGGCAGGCGGGTGAGCTCGAAGTCGCGCAGGCGCCAGAGGCCGAGGCGCTCGGCGACCATGGGGTGCAGGCCGCGCAGGGTGCGGTCCTCGCGCGCGGAGCCGTCGTCGGCGCGGCGGAAGGTGAACCAGCTGGTGGTCCCGCTGCCCTCGTCGATGGTGCCGCGGACGCCGACGGTCACGCGGCCGACCGCGGCCGGCACCGCGCCGATCGCCTCGCGGATCCGCACCGCGCGGTCGTCGGGCCCGTCGGGCGCCTCGGAGCCCCGCGGGGACGTGACGTAGAGGTCGATGAGCACCGTGTCGCCCGCGGGCAGCGACTCGACGAGCCGGTGCAGGTCGGTCGACACCGTGTCCGGGGCGGTGGTGGCGCCCTCGGGCTCGTCGACCGTGGCCACCGTGGCCACGACGACGTAGGAGTGCCCGTCGTGGCGGTAGCGGCCGGTGAGCAGGGGACGCCCGTCGTGCTCGTCGACCCGCACGTCGCCGAGGTCGCGGATGAGCCCGTAGTACCGCCGGGTCATCACCTCGAGCATCACCGCGTGGTGGCGCTCGGCGAACACCCCGAGGATCGGCTCGCCCGACGCGACGACCTCGTCGATCTGCCCGGCGCGGGTGGCGGGGTCGTCGGACAGGGCGTCGAGCTCGGCGCGCACCCGGTCCTGCACCCGGGCGCGCTCGGACTCGATCAGCGGCGCGTCGAAGCAGCGGAAGCGCACCTGCCGGGCGAGGTCGCCGATCTGCGGCTGGCGCACCTGGGTGGCGGCGACGAGGTGGTCGAGCACGGCACGGAAGGGCGCGCCCGCGCGGTCGGGCAGGCCGGTGTGGTGCAGCCGGGCGCGCAGCAGGGCCGCGACGACGGGCTGGTGCGCGCCGGAGCGCCGGTGCGCCAGGAACATCCGGTAGAGCGCCGGGCCGAGCACCTCGGGGCTGCCCGTGAGGTCGGTGACCCCGTAGTGCGCCAGCGCCCGGCGCAGCTTGAGCAGGAACGACTCGGGCAGCACCTCGGCGTCGGGGTCCCGCGAGCGCAGGTAGGCGTGCAGGTACTCCTGCGGGTTGCGCACCGCCTCCTCGTCGACGGCGGTGTCGTCGACCTCCCCTCCACCCTGGAGGCCGCCCTCGAGGCGCCGGTTGCGCGAGAGCGCGGCGAGGTCGGCGACGATGCTCAGGATGCCGATCTCGTCGTCGAGGATGTCCGGGTCGTCGGGCGGCAGCTCCTCGCGGGTGCGGTCGAGGGCCTCGAGCAGCGGGCGCGTCTCGCGCTCGTCGACGTCGTAGCCCAGCACCAGCGCGCGCAGCCCCGCCAGCGCCTCGCGTGCCCGTGTGCGGGCGTCCCGGTCCTCGGCCGCGGGCCCGGCCACCAGCGGCGCCAGGCTCACGCGGTCGCCGCCGCCCGCGCCCGGGTCGTCGACGTCGGGCTCGAGGCGCACCAGCCGGGTGCCGCCCTCGACCTGGGTGTTCGCGTCCACCAGGACCTCGGCGACCCGCCCGGACACCGGGGCGCGCAGGGCGGTCTCGAGCTTCATGCTCTCGACGACGGCGACGGTGTCGCCCTCGCTCACGGTGTCCCCGGCGGACACCGGCACGGCCACGACCATGGCCGGGGCGGGCGCGCGGACGAGCCCGGCCTCGCCGCCGGCGATCCGGTGCACGGCTCCGTCGACCTCGACGAGGTAGTCCGAGCCCTGGGTCACCGAGAGCACGCCGAAGGTGTGCCCGCCGACGGTGAGGCGGCGCTCGAAGCGCCCGGAGCGCTCCACCACGACGTCCACGCCCGAACTGCGTTGGTCGAGCTCCGCTCCGCTTCGTCTCCCGGAGTCCCCGTCCAGCACGACGCGGTAGCGCGACGGCTGGGTCCGGGCGACGCGCAGGCGGTAGGACTCGCCGACCACGCGGACGTCGACCTGGTGCCAGACCTCGTGCCCGACCTCGGGACGGCCGCGCTCGGCGGAGAGGAACAGCCGCCCCTGCTGGCGGAACTCGTGGGCCTCGTGCGCCTCGATCGCGGCGGCCAGCAGAGCGACGTCGACCCGGCGCGGCGGGGTGTAGCCCTCGGCCATCATCGTGTCGAGCCAGGTGGTGTCCGCGGTGCCCGCGGCGACCTCGGGGCGGGAGAGCAGGTCGAGCAGGAACGCCTTGTTGGTGGTGCCGCCGTCGACGACCACCGCGGTCTGCCGGATCGCGCGACCCAGGCGCGCGCGGGCCTCGTCGCGGTCGCGGCCCCACGCGATGACCTTCGCGACCATCGAGTCGTACTGCGGCGGGACGACGTCGCCGGCGGCCACGCCGGTGTCGACGCGGATGCCCGGGCCGGCGGGCAGCACGAGGTGGCGGATCGCGCCGGGCGCGGGGGCGAAGCCGCGCTCGGGGTCCTCGGCGGTCAGCCGCGCCTCGATCGCGTGGCCGGAGGCCGGGGGCGTCAGCGGATCGACCTCACCCAGGACCTCGCCCAGCGTGCCGCCCATGGCGACGTGCAGCTGGAGCTTGACCACGTCGACGCCGGTGACGGCCTCGGTGACGGGGTGCTCGACCTGCAGCCGGGTGTTGACCTCCATGAACGACAGCACGTCGTGGACCGGGTCGTAGAGGAACTCGACGGTGCCGGCGTTGACGTAGCCCGCGGCCCGGGCGAGGTCGGCGGCGCTGCGGCGCAGCAGCCGGTCGCGCTCGGCGTCCAGCGCGGTGGACGCGGACTCCTCGATGACCTTCTGGTTGCGCCGCTGCACGCTGCAGTCGCGCACGCCCAGGGTGACCACGCCGCCGTGCGCGTCGGCGACCACCTGCACCTCGACGTGGCGCCCGCCGCGCACCGCGCCCTCGAGGAAGACCGTGCCGTCGCCGGCGGTGCGCGCGCCCTCGGCCGAGGCGCGCGCGAAGGCGTCGTCGAGGTCCTCGGCGCGGGCCACGAAGCGGATGCCGCGCCCGCCCCCACCCGCGGTGGCCTTGACCATCAGCGGGAAGCCGATCTTCTCGGCCGCCGTGCGCGCGGCCTCCGCGTCGGCCACCGGCCCGCCGCTCCACGGCGCCATCGGCACGCCGACGCCCTCGGCGATCCGCTTGGACTCGATCTTGTCACCGAGCCGGCGCATGGTCGCCGAGCCCGGCCCGACGAACGTGATGCCCAGGCGCTCGCACAGCTCGGCGAACTCGGCGCGCTCGGAGACGAACCCCCAGCCCGGCCACACGGCGTCGGCGCGGCGGGCGACCAGCACCCGCTCGAGCTCGGCGAGGTCGAGGTAGGGCACGGGGCCCATGTCGTCGGGGTCGTCGGGCCCGATGAGCACGGCCTCGTCGGCCTCGCGCACGGCCATCGCGTGGCGGTCGACCGCGGTGTGCACCGCGATGGTGCGGATCTCCGGGAGCACGCCCTCGTGCTCGGCGTTCCACTCCCGGACGGCGTTGATCAGACGCATCGCGGGCTCGCCACGGTTGACGATCGCGAGACGTCGGAACGGACGGGGCGGCGCGCTCACGGTCCGGACCCTAACCGCGACCGGCCGTCACGCGGATCCTCCGCGGCGACGGGTCAGCCGCGCGCGGAGGGGCGGAAGCTCAGGACGCCCGGCACGTGGCCGACCGGACCCCGGGCGATCGGCGGCGCCGCGTCCTGCTCCGTGCGCAGCGCCCGCAGGATCTCGCTGACGGTGCGCCGCTGGTCACCCTGGCCGTGCGCCTCGCCGGGCGGCCCGGGCGCGACCAGCGCGGCGAAGATCGGCGTGGGCTCCACCACCGCGACGCTAGCCGCGCAGACCGTCGCCCGATCGGACGCGCCCACCATCGGGCGGGGTGGCGTCACCCGGCGGGGGAGGGGCGCGCAGGACCCGGACCAGGCGCACGACCGCGCCCACGGCACCGAGGCCGCCGAGGGTGAGCAGCACCGGCGTGCCCCACCCGTCGAGGGCGCCCTGGATGAGCAGGGCGTGCCCCACGCCGAGGACGACGACGAGCGCGGCGAGACTGCCGTGCACGAACCGCCACGTCGCCGGCGACCACCGCAGCCGCCGGCGCAGCACCCCGAGCAGCGTGACGACGCCGAGCAGCAGCGTGGCGATCAGCGCCATCCGCGCCCGCGTCGGGCCGTCGGGCGACATCGAGTACAGCGCGTCGTCGGGGTCCTCGACGAGCAGCGCGACGACGTGCAGGACCACGAGCACCGTGATGATCCCGCCGACCCGCACGTGCACCCCGACCCGGCGCCGCGTGAGCCACGGCTGGACCGCCAGCGCCGCCACCGCGAGGCACGCGGCCACCGTCGAGACCACGAGCAGCACCGGGGCGCCGGCCAGGTGACGGCCCGCGAGGGCGAGACCGACCAGCACCGCGGCGCCGAGCACGGCGACCACCCCCACGACCCGGACGACGCTCACGAGGACGGCACCAGGGTGAGGTCGACGGTCGCGAGGGTGTCCTCCGAGTCGACGACGTTGCGCAGGAACACCGCGCGCCACCCGTCGTCCACGTCGTGGGCGACGTGCACGTTGGGCTCGCCGAACTGGGCGACCGCGGGGTCGCTCGACACGCGGTAGCGCCCGTCGGGACCGGTGAGCACCGTGGTGCGGTTCTCGCGCTCGCTGCCGAGCGCGGTCTGCAGCCACACCTGCACCGCGACGCCCGGCAGCGGCCGGCACGCGGTGTCGCGGACGACGCCGGTGATCACCAGGCCGCGGCCCAGCGGCACGTCGAGGGGGGCGTTCGCCCGGTAGTTGTTGCGCCCGCCCGGGTTGGTGATCGTCGGGGCGCACGTCGCGCCGGTCACGGGCACGGGGGCGGCCGCCGTGACCGGGACCGCCTCGCCGCCGACGTCGCGCGCCCCCGTCCCGGACTCCTCCGAGCGCCACAGGGCCGCGGCGATGATCGCGACGAGCAGCAGCACGGCGGTCACGGCGACGGGGTGCGGTCGGGTGCGCGGGGCGGGCACCGGCACAGCGTGCCCCGTCAGCCCGGGACGCGGGCGAGCACCACCGAGTTGACGACGTCGGTGTGCGGGTGCAGGACGGCCACGGGGTCGAGGCCGCCGAGC
>CADCTH010000501.1 GCA_902805495.1 uncultured Actinomycetospora sp. | reverse complement strand
TGGGTGAGCGCGATGTCGCCGGCGACGGCCTCGGTGGTGGCGACGATGCTGGCCGTCCCGTTCGTGTCGAGGAAGGCCTGGAGAGCCGCCCGCAAGCCCGCGGCATCGGTGATCACCGTGCCGGGCTGCGGTATGAACGCCGCCCCGTCCTCGTAGAGGGACAGGAGGCCTTCCAGGTCGCCCGAGTTGAAGTACTTGGCGAAGTCCTCGATCAGGTTCGGTCCGGTGGCGGCCATCATCGTTTCCTCACGTCGGCACTGAGGTCGCCGAGTGTGACGGAAGGGCGCTCTGGCGAACCCGTTGTTCGCTCGATCTGCGCAACGGGAAGACATCGTCGGCGCTTTCCGTGGCGTGGCCTGCACCTTCCGTGACTCCCCGCCGCGCGGCTCAGGCCGGTGCGCACTCCGCGGGGCAGACTCCCGCGCCATGACGAAGTACCGGGTCCACCTGATGACCGACCTCACGCGCCTCGACGACGACGGGCTCGCCGACCTGCTCGAGCGTCTCGTGGAGGTCGGCGGGGTCCCGACGGTCCCGTCCGGCGTCCTCGAGGTCACCGGGAGCACGACGGCCGACGACGCGCGCGTCGCGGTCGAGGAGGTGGGGCGGGTCCTGCAACGCGCGCTGCAGGCGATGAACCGTCCGTGCCACGTGATCGGGGTACAGGCGGGCGAGGTCGGCCCGTACGGCCCGTAGGGAGACCGGGACGGGTCAGTGCCGGCTCAGCGCCAGCCCAGCTCCGGGGCGAGGTGGGTCAGGACGCTCTCCACGACGTGGGCGTTGTAGTCCACGCCCAGCTGGTTGGGCACGGTGAGCAGCAGCGTGTCCGCCGCGGCGATCGCCTCGTCCTCGGCCAGCTCGGCGATCAGCTTGTCGGGCTCGCCGGCGTAGGTCTTGCCGAAGCGGGCGTCGCCGCCGTCGAGGTGCCCGACCTGGTCGGTCGAGTGCCGCTCGCGCCAGAACAGCTGGCGGTCGAGGTCCGAGACGATCGGGAAGATGCTGCGACTGACCGACACCCGCGGCTCGCGCTCGTGTCCCGCTGCCGTCCAGGCATCGCGGAAGCGCTGGATCTGCTCGGCCTGCAGCCGGTGGAACGGCACGCCGGTGTCCTCGGTGAGCAGCGTCGAGCTCATGAGGTTCATGCCCTGCTCGCCGGTCCACTCGGCGGTCGCGCGGCTGCCGGCGCCCCACCAGATGCGGTCCCGCAGGCCGGGCGAGTGCGGCTCGACCCGCAGCAGCCCGGGCGGGTTGGGGAACATCGGACGCGGGTTCGGCTCGGCGAACCCCTCGCCGCGCAGCACGTCGAGGAACAGCTGGGTGTGGTTCCGCGCCATCTCGGCGTCGGAGGAGCCCTCCTGCGGGACGTACCCGAAGTAGCGGAAGCCGTCGATGACCTGCTCGGGCGAGCCCCGGCTGATGCCCAGCTGCAGGCGGCCGCCGGAGATCAGGTCGGCGGCGCCGGCGTCCTCGGCCATGTAGAGCGGGTTCTCGTACCGCATGTCGATCACGCCGGTGCCCAGCTCGATCCGGCTCGTGCGCGCCGCGGCCGCCGCGAGCAGCGGGAACGGCGAGGCGAGCTGGTGCGCGAAGTGGTGCACGCGGAAGTAGGCGCCGTCGGCGCCCAGCTCCTCGGCGGCCACCGCGAGCTCGATCGACTGGAGGAGCGAGTCCTGCGCCGTCCGCACCTGTGAGTGCGGGGACGGCGACCAGTGGCCGAACGACAGGAAACCGATGTTCTTCACGTTTCAACAAACGGTCTGGGTCCGGCGCGCATTCCGGCGCCACCGGGTCCAGGTCGACCCTGCCCAGGCCGACGGCGCCCCGAGGAACAGCCAGATCGCGATGACCGGGTCGCAGATCGCGCAGCCGTACGACGAGTGCGCGAGCTCGGGGATGATCGGCGCGCCCCGGACGTGGTGGACGACGTCCCAGGCGGTGTGCAGGAGCCAGCCGACGCCGAGCCAGCGGTAGTCGGTCAGCCCGCGGAACGCGCACACGGTGACGACGGTGGTGAAGGCGAGCTCGCCGAGGCCGAGCGAGCCGCCGCTGATGTAGGCGGCGCCGGCCCCGGCGAGCACGACGGCGTTGACCTGCTGCCGCGTCGGCTCCGGGAGCAGCGACGCGAGGGCGATGTAGACGAGGCCGACCACGACGGGGCCGACCACGCCGAGGGCGGCGGTCACCTCCGGCAAGTTGCAGCTAGACTGAAACCGGCGGAAGAGCCGCTGGCGCTCAGCGCACGGCCGTCTGCCCCGGGCAGTCGGTCCGGGTCCGCCACGCGCCGCCCTGGGCCTCGACGTACGCGTCGGCGCGGGTCCGGCCGAGGTTCCACGCCAGCGCGTCGTCGACCTCGCGCTCGTCCAGGCGCAGCGCGCACTCGGCGAGCGGCCGGGGGAGCCCCTCGAGGGCGGGTACGGCGTCGTCGGAGAGGTCGCGCAGGTAGCCCCAGTCGACGGTGCCGGTGACCGCGTAGCGATCGAGGTTCTGCCGGGCGACGTAGGCGTCGGGGTTGAGCGCGGCCAGCGCCAGCAGCAGCACCACGCCGCTGATCAGCCCGAAGCGCGGCAACCACCTCGCCCGCAGCGCGACCGCGCCGGCGATGACGCCCAGCACCAGCACCCCGAGCCAGCCCTCGAACACCGCGGCGAGCAGGCGCGCGCTGGTCAGCCCGTAGGCCTGCTCGTAGAGGTGCATCCGGTAGAGCGCCGACGCGACGACCACCAGCGTCGCCGCGCACAGCACCCCGAGCGCGACGCGCAGCCACGTGCGGTCGGCCGGCGTCGTCCGCGGGGCCTTGCGCGACGCCGCCCACACGACGAGCAGCGTCAGCAGCGTGGCGATCGTGAGCTGGCCGAAGCCCTGGTGCACGTACTGCGCGTAGGTCAGGCCGGTGGTGCGCTCGAGGTGCTCGTGGCCGCCGAAGAACGCCGTCGCCTGCGCCGCGAGGAACAGCACGAACACCGCGTCGACCACCAGCACCGGCGCCAGCCACTCGAAGCGGTGCGCGACGGGCCGCGCCGGGCGCTGCACCTGCCCGGCCTGCGGGGGGTTGAGCGCCAGGTACGCCCCGCACAGCACGAGTCCGCCGACGGCCACGGCGACGAAGACGCGGACGGCGACGTCCTCGGACCCGAGGTCGGGGACCACGGCGTCCACCCACTCCGCGAACAGCGCGTCGGCGGCGGCGAGCAGCAGCGCGAACACGGTGACGCCGACGGCGGACCACACCGCGGTGCGCAGGAGCGCCGCCCCGTTGCCCAGCCCGGTGAGGGCCCGCGCGGTCCGCCCCAGCCAGGGCAGGCCGCGCAGGGCGGCGAGCGGCCAGGCCGCGGCGGCGGCGAGGAACGACGGGACGCGCCGGCCCCGGACCAGCCCCACCATCCCGAGCCCGGCGGCGGCGAGCAGGCAGAGCGCGACGATCCACTCGGCGTCGCGCAGGACGACCACCGCGCCCAGCGCGAGGCAGAGCCCGGCGCAGGTCAGGGTGAACGGATCGCGGCGGTGGCGGCTCGCGGCGAGCAGCACCACGCCCGCGGCGAGCAGGACGAGCAACGTCGCGAGCCCCGGGTCGCGGAAGGGCACGATCGCACCGGCGAGCACGCCGACCCCGAGCGCGCCGAAGAGCACCCGGACGTCGCCCGGGACGCCGCGGTCGGGCCAGGCCGCGCCGAAGAGCGCGTCGGTGAGCGAGGCGGACTCGGCCGGGGCGGGATCGGGCGGTGCCAGGATGGTCGTCCCGCCCGTCACGGGGCCGGGTACCTCGGGCACGTCGGGGTCGGGCACGGCGCTCTCCTCGGGCCGGGGACGGGTGGGGACGGTCGGGAGGTCGGCCACGACGCGGGCGCCGTGCGTCCCGGGGGCGGGGTCGGCGAAGGCGATCGTCCCGTCGTGCAGGTCGGTGACCCAGCGCGCGATGGCGAGGCCCAAGCCGGTACCGCCGCCCGTCCCGCCGCCGCCTCCGGCCGCGACGTCGCGGAGGGTCCCGAAGCGCTCGAAGGCGCGCTCGCGGTGCTCGGGCGCCACGCCGGGGCCCTCGTCGAGCACCTCCAGGCGCCAGGTCCCGCCGGCGCCCTCCGGACAGCCGCGCGCCCGCACCGTGACGGTCCCGCCGGGCGGGCCGTGGCGGGCGGCGTTGTCGAGCAGGTTCGCGACGAGCTGGTGCAGGCGTGCGGGGTCGCCCTCGACGGCGAGGTCGTCGGGCTCGACGTCGACGGCGTACGTGACGGTCGTGGCGTGCCCGCCGACCTTCGCCTCGTCCACCGCGGCCTCGAGCAGCGCCCGGACGGCGACGGTCTCGCGGGCGAGCGGCGCGTGGCCGGCGTCGACGCGGGAGAGGTCGAGCAGGTCGGTGACCAGCCCCGACATCCGCTCGCCCTGTGCGAGCGCGACGCGCAGGGTCGCCGGGTCGGGGTCGGCGACGCCGTCGGCGAGGTTCTCCAGCACCGCGCACAGGGCGGCCAGCGGCGTGCGCAGCTCGTGGCTGACGTTGGCGACGAGCTCGCGGCGCTGCCGGTCGACCCCGGCGAGCTCCTCGGCCATCGAGTTGAACGCGCGGGCCAGCTCGCCGACCTCGTCGCGCGAGGTGGCGGTGACCCGCACGGCGTGGTCGCCGGTGGCCATGCGCCGGGCGGCGGCGGTCATCTCGCGCAGCGGGGAGGTCATGCCGACCGCGAGGAGCTGGGTGACCCCGAGCGCGACGGCGACGGTGACGGGGATCGACAGGGCGACCGGCACCCCGCCCGCGGCCCCGATCGTCGCGATGACCGCGGCGAGCACGACGCTCGCGGCCACGAGCAGGCCGAGCTTGACCTTGACCGAGCGGACGGGGTCGAGGGCCCTGAGGCCGGCGGTGTCGCTCACCGCCCGGTCTCCAGGGCGTAGCCGACGCCGTGCACCGTGCGCACGCGCTCGGCGCCGATCTTGGCGCGCAGGGCCTTGACGTGGCTGTCGACGGTGCGCGTGCCCGACGCGCCGGGCCAGTCCCAGACCTCGCGCAGCAGGCGTTCGCGCGTCAGCACGACGCCGGGGCTGGCGGCGAGGCAGAGCAGGAGGTCGAACTCGGTGGGCGTCAGGTGCACCTCGTCGTCCCCGGCCCAGACGCGCCGCGCGACGGGGTCGAGGCGCCGGTCGCCGAGGTCGGTCGTCCCGGTCTCCGTGAGCTCCGCCGCGCGCTCGACGCGGCGCAGCAGGGCGGCGACGCGGGCGACGAGCTCGCGCATCCGGAACGGCTTGGTCAGGTAGTCGTCGGCGCCGACGGCCAGCCCGACGAGCACGTCGGTCTCGTCGTCGGCCGCGGTGAGCATGAGGACGGGCACCGGGCGGACGGCCTGGATGCGCCGGCACACCTCGTGCCCGTCGAGCCCGGGGAGCATGACGTCGAGGACGACGACGTCGGGCTCGCTGGTGCGGAACTGCTCGACGGCGCCGGGGCCGTCGAAGGCGCGGACGACGTCGTAGCCCGCGGCGGCGAGCCGGTCCGTGACCGCGCCGTTGATCACCGGTTCGTCCTCGACCACGAGGACGCGGCGGTTGGTGCCCATGGTCGGCGAGACTAGGAGCGGCCCCGGTCGGGATCGGGGGTCGTCGTGTGCAGATCCTGTGCAGGTCTCCCGGTCCTTGACACCGGTGAGCCGTGCGGTCGACCGTGCGCGGACGATCGTGGGCTCGAGGAGGAGCGACGTGGGCGAGCGGGACCTGGACGTGGTGTCGGACGGCTGGTCGTACCTGGAGTGCCCGCGGTGGCACGAGGGCCGACTGTGGGTCTCGGACTTCTACACCGAGAGGGTCGTCGCGATCGACGACCGCGGGCACCACGAGGTGATGGCCGAGGTCCCCGGCCAGCCCTCGGGCCTGGGGTTCCTGCCCGACGGGCGCGCGCTGATCGTCTCGATGCGCGACCACCGCATCCTGCGCCGCGAGCCGGACGGCGAGCTGACCGAGCACGCCGACCTGTCGGGGCTGGTCGGGGCGCACCTCAACGACATGGTCGTGGACGAGCACGGCGGTGCGTTCGTGGGCAACTTCGGCTTCGACCTCATGGGCGGTGCCCCGGTCGCGGCGACGGGACTGACGTACGTCGCCCCCGACGGCACGGCGCAGACGGCCGCCGAGGATCTCCTGTTCCCCAACGGCATGGTGCTGCGCGACGGGGTGCTCGTCGTCGCCGAGACGTTCGGGGCGCGGCTGACGGCGTTCGACGTCGCCGCCGACGGCGGGGTCGCGCACCGCCGGGAATGGGCGCGGTTCGGGCCGGCGCCGACCAGCACCGACGTCGGCGAGGCCCTGGCCGCGGTGCCCGTCGCGCCCGACGGGATGGCCTGCGACGCCGAGGGGGCGATCTGGGTCGCCGACGCCCTCAACGCCCGCCTGCTGCGGGTGGCCGAGGGCGGCGAGGTGCTCGAGGAGCTCCCCACCGGCGGCATCGGGGTCTTCGCCTGCATGCTCGGCGGCGAGGACGGGTGCACGCTCTACGCCTGCGCGGCGCCGTCGTTCGCCGAGCACGAGCGCCGGGCCGCCCGCGAGGCGGTGCTGCTGTCGGCCCGCGTCGACGTCCCGCACGCCGGGCGGCCCTGACTCACCGGCCCTGACTCACCGGGCCAGCCCCTCGACGGGTAGGGCGGCGAGGCGGCTCGCCACGCGGCTCAACATCACCACCGGCTCGGCGTCGCGCCTGGTCGAGCGCCTGGTCGCGGCGGGCCACGTGCGCCGGGTGGCCGACCCCGACGACCGCCGCCGGGTGCTGGTCGAGCCCGAGCCCGCGTCGCTGGCGCGCGTCGGCGCGCTCTACGACCCGCTCAACGCCCGGCTGGCCGCTGAGCTCGCCGACGCCGACGACACGGTGCTCGAGCGGATGGCGGCCTTCCTCGCGGCCGCCGAGCAACGCACCGAGGACGTCATCCGGGAGCTGTGAGCGTGCCGGGCGGGGTGTCGGCCGGCAGCGTGGCGGGCAGGCCGGCCATGGTCACGTGCTCGGGACCGATGAAGGCGGTGACCTCGGCGATCCGCCCGTCGGGCGCCAGCGCGAGCACGTCGAGCACGCCTGCGCGCCACAGCCCGTGCTCGGCGTCCCAGGGGTAGCAGCCGACGGCGAGCTGGCCGTTGGCGCGCGTCGCGAGGTGGCGCCACGGCACCGTCAGCGGCCCGGAGCGCAGGAACGCGGCGACCGCGTCGACGCCGCGGAACCAGGCGGCGTTCGGCGGCATCGCCCACGTGACGTCCGCGGTGAGCAGGGCGACCAGCGCGTCCGCGTCGCCCGCCTCCAGCGCGCGGGTGTAGCGGCCCACCGTGGCGGCGAGCGTGGCGTCGGGCAGGGCCCGCAGCGTGCGCTGCTGGCTGGGCGCGGTGACCTTGCTGGCCAGGGTCGCGCGGGCCCGCTGGACGGCGCTGTTCACCGACGCCGTGGTGGTGGCCATCATCGTCGCGACCTCGGCGGCCGAGAACGCGAGGACCTCCATGAGCAGCAGCGCCGCCCGCTGGTTGCCCGGGAGGTGCTGCAGCGCGGCGACGAACGCGAGCTCGACCGACTCGCGCTCGGCGACCGTGGCGTCGGGGTCGTCGGGGTAGGGCCCGAGCCAGGCGACCTCGGTGCGCGGCGGGTCGTCGCCGGACCCGTCGCTCGACGGCCCCATGTCCATCGGCAGGGCGCGGCGGCCCCGCCGGCCGATGGCGTCGAGGCTCGCGTTGGTGGCCACCGTGTGGAGCCACGAGCGCAACGAGCCCGGGCGCCCCGAGCGGTCCTCGAACCGGCCGATCGCCCGCCACGCCCGCAGCAGCGCGTCCTGCAGCGCGTCGTCGGCGTCGTGGACCGAGCCGAGCATGCGGTAGCAGTGCGCGTGCAGCTCGCGGCGCAGCGGCGCGACGAGCCGGTCGAACGCCGCGTCGTCGCCGGTCCGGGCCCGCTCGAGGTCGTCGGCCGGCGTCGTGGTCACGGGCTCACCCATGGCCCGGAGTGTGCCCGGTGGGACCGACAACGGGCTGCGCGTACGGCCACCCGGCCGAGCACACGCCGGGCGTTCGACCGGGACGTCACCGCCTGCGACAGGCGGTCAGGCCGGTCGGTCGAGATCCTTGACCCGGGCGGCCGCACCGTTCGACGCCGTGTGGTGCCGTCCGAGGACTGCTCGCTGTCGTGCGGGGCGAGCTGCCTACGCTGTCTCCGTGCGCTCGGAGCGGTGGTCGTCCCGGACCGCGGACCTGACGCTGCCCGAACGGGTGGCGTGGGTCCTCGGTGACGACGACGGCCGCCCGCTGTCCACGCTCACCGAGCCGGCGGGCCTGCTCGTGGCCGCGGCGATGGTGGAGCTGTTGCTCGACGCGTCGCTGCTCGACGCCGGCGCGTCGTACCGCCGCGGGCCCGTGGCGATCGACGAGCCGCTGCTGGCCTGGGTCGCCGACAGCCTGCTCGCCCACGGCGGCGCGAAGGTCGACCTGCAGCACGCCGTCACCGGCAACCGCGGCGCGCAGATGATCCGCCGGACGATGGACCGGCTGGTCGAGCGCGGGCTGGCGGCCCGCGAGCCGCGTCGCGTGTTCGGCTACCTCGCGATGCCGGTGTTCGGGTCCGCGCTGCGCGTGCACGAGGTCGACGCCCTGCACCACGACCGGGCCGCCGTGCGCGCCGCGCTCGACGGCGAGGAGCCCGACGAGGCCGTCGCCATGCTCATCGTCCTGCTCCACCACGGTCGCCGCGTCCGCGCGCTGAGCCCCGCCGACCCGACCCGGGCGTCGCAGCGCGCGCGGGCGATCTCCGACGGCCGCCACGTCCCGCTCGGCGTCTCGCAGGACATCCGCCGGTTGGTGTCGCCGACGGTCGGCGCCGTGCTCGCGGCCCTCACCGCCACCACGGTCATCGGCTCCGAACACTGACGGTCGCCGCCGGGCGGGGATGAGTGGTCCGGAACGGGCCTGCGATTCGTCCGACCGGACCCCCTGCCGTGACGCCGGAATCGGTCTACGGTGGAGCATCCGACCGGGCGAGAGGGCCCGGGGCCGGGGAAGGGAGCTTCCCATGACGTCCACACGCCCTCCGGACGGCCTGCCCGTCCTCGACGCTGGTGCCCACCGCGACGCGGAGGCCGGCAGCTGCCTCATGGAGTACGTCTCCGTGCTCGCCGGCGAACGGTTCACCGACCGTCCACGCTGCACCCATCCCGCCCTCGCCGCCGTCGCGTGGCAGGTCAACGACGCGGTGTCCTCGGCCGCCCGCCAGCAACTGGGCACCCGTGCGGTGGCGCTGATCGGGCTCGGTCGCGACATCGACGTCGAGGTGCGGCCGATCGTGCTCGAGACCATCGCGCGCGCCGGGCTCGCCATCGACCCGGGCAACCGCTTCTTCCCGCGCCTGCAGCGCCGCCTCGCGCGGCGGGCGGACGCCGGGCCGCGGCGTCCCGGACGCGGTGAGGACGGGCGCGGCGGACGCATGGCCACGTTGCTGCACGTCGGCCCGGTCAACCACGCCTGCGCCCACCTGCTGGTCGCGGCCCGCGTGGCCGACCTCGACACCGAGGCCCGCGACCGGATGCTCGTGGCGCTGCTCGACGACACCATCGCCGCGGTCCGGGCCGCGGAGCGCCGCCCGGCGCCGGAGCCGGTCGCGGTTCCCTAGGGTCAGCCGACGCCGAGGCGCACGCACTCCCCGAGCACCCACTGGAGGCAGACGCCGACGCGGACGCCCCCGCCCGAGCCGTCGGAACCCCCGTCGGCCGAGCCGCCGGACGGGCCGCCCGACGAGCCTCCGGGGGACCCGCCGTTGTTCGAGCCGTTGTTCGAGCTGCCGTTCGAGCCGCCGCCCGAGGAGCCGCCGGAGGACCCCGAGCCGCCGGAGCTGTCCGCGTCCGACGACGCGCGGCCCGGGTGGCGCTCGGTCACGGGCGCGTCGTCGCGCGGTGCCG
>CADCTH010000500.1 GCA_902805495.1 uncultured Actinomycetospora sp. | reverse complement strand
GTGGGGCCGGGTGGGGCGCCCGCATGATCAGCAGGCGGAAACGCACGTCGCGGGGCCCGATCCGCGTCCCTCTCGGCCTGCTGATCACGGCGTGGGTCCGTCCCGGTGGGGCGGAGTGGGGGTTCCGGTGATCAGGGAGCGTCCACGGTCGCCGAGGAGATCGACACCGACCGCACGGACTCCCTGAGCACCCCGCACAACACGACGCGCCGCCGACCAGGAGGTCGGCGGCGCGTCGGGAGAACGGCGGGAGGGCTACTCCTGCTCGAAGCGGCGGCGGAAGCGCTCCTCCATGCGGGAGGTGAAGCGGCTGCGCTCCTTCTCGGCCGACGCACCGGGGTTCGCACCCTCGGCGGTGGCCTCCTTCTTGCGGGCCCCGAACGACGTGATCGCGAGGACGGCGCCGCTGAACATCGCGAGGAAGCCCACGACGCTGATCACGATGCCGACGCCCGGCGTCGACGACATGAACACGACGCCCAGCACCAGCATCACGATGCCGATCACGAACAGCGCGATGCCCTGGACACGGCGCCGACGCGACGGACGTCGGAGCTTGCCTCCCCGAACCGTGGACGCGAACTTCGGGTCCTCGTCGTAGAGAGCGCGCTCGATCTGCTCGAGCAGTCGCTGCTCGTGCTCGGAGAGCGGCATGGTTCTCCTCCGGCACCGGAATGGAATACGCCCGACCAGGGGAGGTCCGGCGGGCATCATCGTGATGTCCCGAGCTCCATCGTACGAGTCCGCCGTCGGTCCCACTACCCGGACCGGCGTGTTGCGGTCCCGATCATCCGTTCGGCTCCGGCGGCGACGCCGCCCGAGCGGCGCCCGGCTGCGCTCGGTGACCGCGACGGGCCGGGTCCGCGGCCTCCACCGGCGATCGGGCGCGGGCCGGATCGCGATCACCGAGCAGGCTCGCCGGCCGCACGGCCGCGACGCCGAACCGGGATCGTGCCTGGTCAGCGGCCCGCTCGGCGTCGGACCACCCGTGCTCGGGCTCGCCGAGCAGGATCTGTTCGGGAGCCCGGTCGGCGGGGACGAGCCCCTCGCCGCGCACGCCGAGCAGGCGCACCGGGGCGAGATCGCCGAGCGCGTCGAGGAGATCGGTCGCGGTGGCGTGGAGGTCCCGGGCGAGGTCGGTGGGCGCCGGGAGGGTCCGCGAGCGTGTGACGGTGGTGAAGTCCGCGAACCTGACCTTGAGCGCGACGGTCCGGGCGCGCACCGCGCGGTGGCGCAGCATCCGTGCGGTGCGGTCCGCGAGGCGCAGCAGTTCCCGGCGCAGCGCGGCCGGGTCGACGAGGTCGCGGGCGAAGGTCTCCTCGGCGCCGGCGGACTTCTCGCGGCCGTGCGGATCGACCCGCCGCTCGTCGACCCCGTGCGCGAGGGCGAACAGGTGCGCGGCGTGCGCCTCCCCCACCGCGCGGCGCAGCGTCGTCAGCCCGGCCGCGGCGACGTCGCCGACGGTGGCGATGCCGTGGCCCCCGAGCACCTCCTCGGTGCGCTCGCCGACGCCCCACAGCGCGCCGACCGGCAGCGGGTCGAGGAAGGCCCGGACCCCGTCGGCGGGGACGAGGTGCACGCCGTCGGGCTTGGCCACCCGGGACGCGAGCTTGGCGACGAACATCGTCGACGCGACGCCGACCGAGCACGTCACGTCCTGCTCGGCGGCGACCTGCTCGCGGATCGACGCTGCGATCCCCAGCGGCGTGGTGCCCAGGCGTCGCAGGGCGCCCGACACGTCGAGGAACGCCTCGTCGAGGCTCAGCGGCTGCACCAGCGGGGTCACCGACCGGAACACCGCCATCACGGCGCGGGAGACCTCGGCGTAGGTCGAGAAGTCGGGCGGCAGGAAGACCGCCTGCGGGCAGAGCCGGTGGGCGCGCGCCGAGGGCATGGCCGAGCGCACGCCGAAGGCCCGGGCCTCGTAGCTCGCGGAGAGCACCACGCCGCGCTCGGGGCCGCCGCCGACCACCACGGGGCGCCCGCGCAGCTCGGGCCGCGACCGGATCTCCACGGCCGCGTAGAACGCGTCCATGTCGACGTGCAGGATGCCGCAGCCGGCATCGGGTCCGGCGAGCTCCGACGTCGTGCTCAGACCGGCCGCCGGGCGAGGACGTGCAGGCGCGAGGCCATGTCGCGCAGCGGCGGTGTGCCGGCCGCGATGTCCTCGAGCTCGGCGAGCGCCTCGGGCGGCGTGCCGCCGGGCTCGAGCACGCCGTCGGGCACGAGGTCGGCGAGCACCCGGTGACCCTGCACCCGCTCGACCGTGAGCTGCCCGTCGGCCTCGACCAGCGTGCGGATCTCCTCGACGTCCATGCGCCGGCGCAGCGGGTCGTCGGGACCCCAGCGGCCCGCGGGGTCCACGAGCACCCGGTGGGCCTCGACGAGGCGGCCCGCGACCACCCGGGAGAGCACGGCGGCGAAGCGGCCGGTGACCAGCAGGGACACGGCCGCCCCGGGCGCCGCCGACGCGGCGAGGGCGCGGCACGCCTCGGGCGGGTCGTCGACGTACTCGAGCAGCCCGTGGCCGAGCACGAGGTCGGCCTCGGCGTCGGCGACCGCGTCGGCCAGCGCGTCGACGTCGCCCTGGACCGCACGGACCCCGTCGGCCACCCCGGCGTCGCGGGCGCGGTTGCGCAGCACCGCGAGGGCGTTGGGGCTGGAGTCGACGACCGTGACCTCGCACCCGTCGGCGGCGAGCGGGACGGCCCACGTGCCGCTGCCGCCCCCGACGTCGAGCACGCGGGGCGGCGCGCCGCCGCGACGCACCCGGGCGGCGGCGAGCTCGACCCGCAGCGTGCGCGCGACGACGTCGACCGGGGCGAACGACGGCGCACGGCTCACCGCGACACCGTAGAACGTGTGACGGGTGTGCGGGCGCACCAGCCGGTAGGTTCCCCCCGTGCACGTCACCGCGGTCCTCAGCCTCAAGGGCGGGGTGGGGAAGACGACCGTCGTGCTGGGCCTGGCCGGTTCGGCCCTCAAGGCCGGCCTCCGCACCCTGGTGATCGACCTCGACCCGCAGGGCAACGCGACCACCGCCCTCGAGCCCGAGCCCACCGAGACGACCATCGCCCAGGCGATGGAGCGGCCCTCGGCGGCGATCCTGGCCTCGTCGATCGCGCAGAGCTCGTGGGGCGAGGAGGTCGACGTCCTCGTCGGTTCGGAGGACATCGAGCGCCACAACCACCCCGACCCCACCTCACAGCGGCTCGGACGCCTCGCGCAGCTGCTCTCCGCCCTCCCCCGCGACGACGACGCCGTCAGCGCGACGGGTCTGGCGAAGTACGACCTGGTGCTCATCGACTGCCCGCCCTCGCTCGGGCTGCTCACCGGCGCCGCGCTGGTCGCGGTGGACCGCGCGGTGCTGGTGACCGAGCCGACGATCTTCGCCGTGTCGGGCGTGCAGCGCGCCTTCGAGGCCGTGCAGGCCGAGCGCGAGCACAACCCGGACCTGCAGCCGCTGGGCGTGCTCATCAACCGCTACCGGACCCGCTCGGCGGAGCACGAGTTCCGGGTGGGCGAGCTGCGCGAGCTCTTCGGGCCCCTGGTGCTCAACGCGCTGCTGCCCGACCGCACCGCCGTGCAGCAGGCCCAGGGCGCCGGCGTGCCCATCCAGCGCTGGGACACCCCGGGCGCCCGGGAGATCTCCGGCCAGTTCGACGCGCTGCTCGGGCGGATCGTGCGCGCGCGCACCACCCGCGCGCACCGGCCCCGGGCCCGCCAGGCCCCCGAGGCCTGAGCCCCTGCGTCAGGCGCGGCCCCGTCCCGCCACCGTGCGGGTGACGAGCGCGAGGAACAGGTCGGCCTGGCGGACCATGTCGTCGGCGTCGCGCTGGGACACCCGCCCGCGCACGCCGGCCTCGACCGCCGAGCGCGTCGCGGAGTGCGCCGCGAAGAACGCCGCCCACTCGCCGTACTCCGGCGCCACGGACGCCAGGAGCGTCCAGGCGTCGGTGGGCCGCGACGAGCGCCGCGAGCGGGCCCGCAGGGCGAGCACCGCCGCGGCCGCGCGCAGCGCCCCGAGGTGGGCGG
>CADCTH010000499.1 GCA_902805495.1 uncultured Actinomycetospora sp. | reverse complement strand
TTCGCGGTCCGTAGGTGACCGTCCGTGCGACGTCAGGTCGGGTCGGGGTCGCTCAGGCTAACGGTCCAGCCACGGTGAAAGGAGCCCGACGACTCCGAACAGTCCGGAACTCTCGCGGCGGACCGGGTGTGGGTGGTGCCTACGAGACGCTGCCCGGGGCGGTGAGGTCGGTCCGGAGCATCCGGTGGAGCACATCGTTGAGCGCTAAACCTTCCTCGGGGGTGAGGCCGAGCCGGTCGGGGTCGTTCGCCCTTTGAGTGGTCGGCCACACGCGCATCAGGAGGGTCGCGCCGTCGTCGGTGAGCCGGATCGAGGTGCGCCGTCCCCGACCGCCCGGTCCGGCCCGCTCGAGCAGGCCGCGGTCGATCAGGATCGTAATCACCTCACCCATGCTCTGGGGGCGTACGAGCACCGCCCTGGCCAGCTCGGATTGGGTGAACGTCCTTCCCGTCGCCAGGTACGCGAGGACCCCGAACTGGATCGGGGTGAGCCCGTGCTCGGCGAACAGAGCGGTCAGCATCCGCTCCGCGTGATGCCCGGCCCGGACGAGGGTCCAGGTCACCAGCTCGTCGAGATCGTCCATCTCGGGCAGGGATCCGTGGTCGGCGCGCACAGCGCCAAACTATCAGGTACCTTCAACCAAGAAGCAGGAACCTGAAATCAGCACGTGGAGTTTCATGAAGGTCATCATCAGTGGCGCCGGCATCGGCGGGCTCGCCCTCGCCCAAGGCCTGCACCACGCGGGGCACGAAGTCGTCGTGTTCGAGCGGGGCACCCTGCCCGAAGGTCCCAGCGGCTACCGACTGCGGCTGGACTCTCGTGCGGTCGCGGTGCTCAGGCGGCTGCTGCCCCCCGAGCTGTGGACCGCACTGCTCGCCTCCGGGGTCGGGGCCGGCGCGATCCAGCGGCTGGGTTACCACGACCAGCACCTGCGCTTCCTCGCCGAGGACCGCCGCGAAGACTTCGACGTCCTGATGATCGGACGAGGACCGCTGCGGCGGATGCTCGCCCACGGCATCGTCGACCGGGTCCGCTGGTCGACAACGGTGGCCTCCTACGACGTCGGACCGGAGTCGGTATCGGTCACGCTGTCCGACGGCACCGTCGAGCACGGCGACCTGGTCGTGTCCGCCGAGGGCGTGCACTCACCCCTGCGCGTCCAGCTCCTCGGCGACGCCGGGTACCGCTCGACGGGCTCGATCGCGGTCAGCGGCCGCGTCCCCGGCCGGCCGACCGATCTGGGCCTGCCCGTCATGGACGAAGCGCTGCGCCTGGGCTACCTGCTCGCCTCTGGCCCGCACGAACTCGGGATGTTCCTCGCGGTGCACGACCCGTCGGCCGGGCCGTCGATCGACCCCGCCGCCGTGGGCCCCGTCGCCCCGGACCTCGAGGACGCCTACCTGACCTGGGGTCTGATCGGGCCGGAGTCCGATATGCCCACCGGCGACGACGCCGCACTCCGCCACGGGGTCGAGCAGCTCGTCGCGTCGTGGCACCCCGAGTTCGGGCGCCTGCCCGGGTTGTCGGACCCGGCGTCGGTACAGCGCTACGGGATCACCGCCGCGACCGAGGTCCCGATCTGGCCGACCACCGCGGTGACCGTCCTCGGCGACGCCGTCCACGCCGTCCCTCCGAGCGGCGGGATCGGTGCGAGCACCGCCATCCGCGATGCCGGACACCTCGTCGAGGCGATCTCCGCCACGAGCGGCCGCGCCGAGCTGCTCCGAGCACTGCACAGCTACGAACAGACCATGCGCGGCTACGCCGACCAGGTCGTCGCCGACTCGGTCAAACCCCTGCACTGGCAGCACCAGCTCGCCTCCCCGGCCGTCCACACTGTCGCCACCGGCGTCCTCGCCGGCGCGCAGGGCCTGCGCCGACTGGTCCGGCGGTGAGCATCGTCCGGCTGCACGAGCAGCTGATCATGGTGCCCACGAGCCACGCCAACGCCTACCTCTGGCTCGCCGAGGACGGCGTGACCCTCATCGACACCGGAGAACCCGGCGACGAGACGACCGTGGGTGCCGCGCTGCGCGAGCTCGGCCTCACCGAACGCGACCTCACCCGCATCGTCCTCACCCACTGCCACCCTGACCACACCGGCGGCGCCGCCGCGCTCGCAGCCGCCAGCGGCGCGCAGGTCTGCGCCGGGCGCGCCGACGCCGCCGTCGTCCGTGGCACCGCCATCGCGCCCTACCCCACGCTGACCGACGCCGAACGACCCATGTACGCCGACATCAGTGACCACCTGGCCGCCGCCGCGCCCTGCCCGGTGCACCGCGAACTCGACGACGCCGACCGGCTCGACCCGGACGGCGACGCGCTCGTCGTCGGGGTCCCCGGACACACCCCCGGCAGCATCGCGGTACACCTGCCGCGAGCGCGCGCCGTGCTCACCGGCGACGTCGCCGTGCGGTTCGGGGACACGGTGACTCTCGGTCCGTTCAACACCGACCGCCCCCGAGCCTGGACCTCCATTCGACGCCTCGCCGACCTCGACGTCGACCTCGCGGGACTCGGACACGGGACCCCGCTGAGGTCCGGAGCGTCCACCGCCCTCGCCGTGGCGACCGACCCACTGGCATGAGCAGCAGCAGTGAACGCACCGGCGAGCCCGTCGAGACATCGAGCGGCCAGTTGCTCGTGCGAGCCGCTCGTCGTCCCGGTGGGACAGGTCCCGGTACCGGGTCCACCTTCACCTCCCCATATCGACATACCGAGCTAGAGGAGACCGCGCTGTGAGCAGCCCAAAGTCCACGATCGCCGTCACTGCAGGGACCGAGCAGGTAACCCTGATCAACGTCTTCATCGTCGAGCCGTACCGGCAGGACGAACTCATCGCTGCCCTCGGCCGCGCCACCGTCGACGTCTTCGCCTCCGTGCCCGGCTTTCTCTCAGCAAACCTCCACGCGAGCCTCGATGGCACCCGGGTCATCAACTACGCCCAATGGGCCAGCGAGACCGCATTTCAGACCGCCATGTCGCAGCCCGACGTGCGCCGGCACGTCATCGAGTCGGCGGCACTCGCCACGTCCTACGATCCGACGCTCGTCCAGGTCCAGGCGATCCACCATCCTCACGAGCACTGAACTCGCCGTCGAGGAGCGGTGACGGGCGGTCGTCGCGGTTGTCTGAGTCCGGCGGAGGTGACGTGCGGATCAGCGGGGCGGCCGCCTAGATGGTGCAGACTCCGCGCAGGTCGTCACGCCGGGCGCGCCGGCCGCCCGTCGGATGCTCTCGAGACCGTCCCAGAACCGAAATTTTGGGACACCTTGACCCGGGCAACGATCATGGGTGGATGAACGCGGTCCGCGAGATCATCGATCATGACGAGCTACAAGCCGCTGCGTCGACGCCCTTGCATCTCAGGTCCCACTACCTCGAGCCACACGCGCTGGCCGACGCGATCGTTCGACAGCATCAGCACGGGTACCGGCTCCTGAGGTCGTTCCCCCAGGGACAAGCAGCGCCCGCGGCCGTGGCCGGATTCCGCATCGTGGAGAACCTCACCTGGGGTCGCTTCCTCCACGTCGACGACCTCCTAACGGCCCCGGGGCACCGCGGAGCCGGCCACGCGAGCACCTTGCTCATCGCGCTCGACCAGCTCGGAGATGACGAACGTTGCGCAGGGCTGCACCTCGACAGCGGGGTCGGCGACGATCGTCGCGACGCCCACCGTCGCTACTTCGGCCACCGCGTGCGCCCTAATCTTCGCCCGAATTGTACGCCCTAGGATGCAGCGCGAGCAGCTCGGGCGCCGACCTGGCTGTCGCGCTGCGACGCGGGCGACTTCATGGGACGCGGGCGTGTACTCGAATCCGGGCCCAGGAGTTGTCCGCATATCCCTTTGGGTTCCACACATGGGCCGGCGACTCGGGCTGCAGGGCTGCTGAGGAGTCCCAGGCCCGCGCGAGCACCGTGTTCGGACCTGCCACCGTGTCGACGGTGGTGCGCCAGTGCCGCCAGCTCCACTGGCTGATCTGCTCGGCGAGCTCGGCCTGGTGCCAGGTCACGCCTTCGTCGACGGAGACGTCGACCCGGACGACCGTGCGGTCGCCGCCGGCGAACGCGTAGCCGGTGACCTCGACGGGCCCGACCGCCACCTCGGCACCGTCGTCAGGGGACAGGACCTCGGAGTTCACGGCCACGAGCCCGAGCGCAATCCCGTCGCCAGGACCCATCTCGGTCGGGTCGACCTCGGGTGGGTAGAGCCGGTAGGTGCTCTGTTGGAAGAAGTTCTCCGACGGCCGGTCCTGCACCGTGATCCGTTCCAGCCACTTCACGCTGCGGGCGCCGATGTAGCCGGGGACGACGACGCGCACGGGGGCGCCGTGCACGGCGCTCAGCGGCTCGTCGTTCATCGACCAGGCGAGCAGCACCTCACGCTCGCTGGCCTTGCGCACCGGGATCGAGCCGCCGAACTGCTCGCCCACATCGGGATCGATGGAGACGTCGGCGCCAACGAAGGCGACGTCGGTGGCGTCCGGGTCCACACCTACCTCGCGCAAGACGTCGGCGAGACGGACCCCGGTCCAGCGGGCGGTCGCGGTCGCGCCCGGCCCCCACGGCGCTTCCCCGGGGATGTCGGCGACCTCGATGGGGCCGACGCGTCGATTGCCGTCGCACTGCAGCGTCGCCACCTCAGTGTACTGCGGGAACCGCGAGCGCAAGTCCTCGAGTGAGAAGGTCGCGAGCCGTTCAACCATCCCGTCGACGCGCGGCGCCCAGCCCGCGGTCTGGATGGAAGGGACTGGGGCGTGGTTGCGGCTGTAGAAGGTGTCGACCGTGGTGATGTCACGCCGGGCCAGTGCGCCGCGTGGCGGTTCGGCGTTGTAGGGCTCGAAGGTGTGGACGATCATGTCGTCTCGTTTGCCCCACATGGCTTCTCCCCGGGCGATGTTCGTGGTTCGCCCACTGCTGTCGGGCTGGAACGTTCACAGGGTCTGGGTGGGGCCCTGCGCCGGGAGGGGCTGGTGGGCGCCGCGCAGCACGCGGGCCCGGGCGGTGAGGTCCTCGAACTCCATGTAGACGTCTTGGAGGTGGCGGGCTCCGGAGGCGGGCTTGAACGGCAGCCTCCCGTGCATCACCCGGTGACCGTGCACCGTGATGAGGTCCCCGTCGTGGCTCATGAACGTGGCGCGGTAGCGGCCGGAGTCGATGATGCGACCCAGGGCGCGGTAGGCGTCGTAGAACGTCTCGACCTCGTCGAACGGCAGCGACAGCGGCTGCACGGTGTGGTTCGAGAACCTGATCATTTGCACCTCGCCCCCCGGAGCGAGGGAGATGATGGGGGCTTCGGTGGCGGTGTCCTCCTGATCGCTGAAGACTTGGAACGGCACCGGCGTGCGGGCGAGGACATCGAAGTAGTGCGGGTGGCTACGACGTAGCTCGGCCGCTGCGGCCCATCCATCGGTCAACGTCGACTCACCGCCGTCGGCCTGGTTGGTCAGGAAATGCAGGAGCTGGATCGAGGGCGGCCAGGCGTAGCTGGGGATGTCGGTGTGTGGCTTCAGCTCCCCCGAGGTGTGCGCGACGCTGTAGCCGGCGGGGTCGGTGCGCACGTTGTGGACGCGTTCGAACGCGATCTCGCGGACGTGACCGATGGTCTCGGCGAACCGCTCGGCCTCGCCGTCGACCGAGGGCACACCCGAGACGATCGCCGCGCCGAAGGCGCGGACCGCGTCGAGGTAGGCCAGCTGTCCCTCGGTGCTGCCCAGCACCTCCTCGTGGGTGAACCGCGGCGGCGGCTGCGCCTGCTCGTCCCACAGGGTCGGGGTGAAGCGACGAGCCGCCCGGGCGGAGTCCGAGTAGTCGTGACGGTCCAGCCATCCGGGCGAGTAGACGCAGGCCTGCCCGTCGTTCCACAGCACCGCGAGGCCGTGCGTGGTGTCGTAGGAGGCCGACATCGGGGCGATGTTCTCGTCGATCTCGGCGGTCAACAGCTTGCGCTCGCCGCTCAGGGCGACCCGGTCGGCCGCGGCCCAACTTGTTT
>CADCTH010000498.1 GCA_902805495.1 uncultured Actinomycetospora sp. | reverse complement strand
GGACCGGACCCGGCGTCGGGCGCCGGGGCGGGAGCGAACGGTGCGGTCATCCGTCGGGGGCTCCGTCGGACGCGGTCGGCGGACGCTCGTGCGCCGCCGGCACGTCACGCGCTGGGACGCGGGCACCGCTCCATCGCGGCGCCTGGCATGGGCGCCCAACGTACGTGTTGCGGCGCCGCAACGCCACGACGGGCGCGCGGTCCCCCGCTCGGCGTACGGATCAGCTCGGCGTCAGCACCACCAGCTCGAGCGCCGCGTCGGGAAGGGCGTCGGGCACGTAGGCGCCGAACTCGCGGCTGTCGCGCAGTCCCTGAGCGCAAGGGCCCGCGAGCGCGATCTCGAAGTACGCGGTATCGGCGCGCGGCGCGATCCCGGCCGGCGGCACGGGTAGGTGGTGCAGCGCCATTCCCGGATAGGCGCGGCGCACCAGCTCGAGCACGAACTTGCTGGCGCAGGCCTTCACGAACTGGGGCACGCGTGCCGCCGTCTCCACCGGCCCGACGCCCGAGCGCGCGGCCAGGAACCAGCGCGCGCCGGGCTCGAAGCAGCGCGGGTCGGTCACCGACGCCGTGTGCAGCACGTCCGAGGCGCGGGTCAGCGGCATGACGATCGCGCGCGACGCGACGACGACGTCGAGGTGCTCGCGGAGGTGCCGCTCGAGCGCCGCGAAGCAGCCGCCGAGGTCGTCGTGGTCGTAGGCCGGCAGATCGCGCGGCTGCGCGGTGAGCGAGAAGGTGCAGAGCGCGCCGGCCAGGCGCGACAGCTCCATCCAGAGCCGCTCGGGATGGGCGCTGCGCGTGGTCAGCAGGTGCCTGAGCGGCTGCTCCGCGGAGCGCACGGCGTGCAGCAGCCAGCGCGTGGCGAGCTCGTTGCCGGCATAGGCCGACGGTCCCGCGCCGGCCACTGGCGGACCGGGGAGCGACTGGGCGACGACGGCCAGCGTGGCGCCCTTCGCGTCCAGCATCCCCGAGATCCGCTGCAGCAGTCCGACGAGCTGCGGGCTGCCCGCGATCTGGAGGCAGGGCGGCACGTACGCCGGGTCGAGCACGAAGCGCCCGGCCCCGTCGCGCTGGATGCGCGCCACCGGCAGCGACACGTCGCCGGCGCCCACCTCGTCGTCGAGCAGCAGCTGGAAGTTCTTGGTCGCGAAGGGCAGCGCCGCGCGGTCGAGCCCCGTGACCTCGTCGACCACCTCGTGCTCGACGGCCACGAAGCGGGGCACGCGCGGCGGCCCGGCGTCCATGGATCCCCAGCTCGAGGCGACCGGCCCCTGGGCCGCGGAGCCCTCGGCGACGGCGGCGGCCCCGTCGACGTTCGCCTCGTCCGAGCGCCAGGCCGGCAGCACCAGGTGCACGACGTGTGCATCGCGAGTCGGCGACACGCGGTCGGCCAGCACGCCGGGCGCCGGCGCCGGGTCACCGTCCGGGATGCGGAAGGGCGTGCCGTCGGGGAGGATGCCGCGCGCGTGGCGCAGCGCCAGCGTCCCGTTCCGCAGCGCGTCGTCGTCCACCGACAGCGCGGCGACGCCGTACGGATACGCGAACAGCGCGCTCAGCGTGAGCGCGACCGCCTCGTCGAAGTGGCGGCGCTGCGCCTGGAAGTGGTGCGGCGCGAGGTACATCCCTTCCTGCCAGACGACGCGGGCGGGAAGGTGCGGCGTGGCGCGCATGGGATCGGTGGCAGACGGTCGCGGAAGCCCTGCGACTGATTGCGGGGCCGGGGCGAGGGGTGAACAATACACGGCCCGCCGCCGGCCGCATCCCGTCCGCGCGCTGCGTCTCCCCGTATCTCGCGGCGTCTCCGGACGCGTCGCGCCTCCTGCATGAGCGACGACTTCCACGCGCGCTACCGCCTGCTGAAGTGCACCGCCGTCGACGACGGGGTGCGCACGCACAACGCCCAGGAGACCACGACCAGCCGCGTGGTCATGGTCCACATCGTGGACGCGGCCGGCCCGGGCGAGGTCCAGCGGCTGCGCGCCGCCCTCGGGCGGCTGCCGGTGCCCGACCGCTCGCGCGTGCTCGAGATGGCGACGATCCCGGCGGGCTTCGCGGTAGTGACCGAGTTCATTCCCGGGATGCACGGCTTCCCCACCTGGCTGCAGGCGCGCGTGGGCGACTGGCGGCCGGGCGAGGACCCCACGGACGCGGTCGACGGCACGGTCGATCCCTCGACGGCGGAGACGCTCCCCCCGACCTCGGGGACGCCGGCGCTGTGGGCATCCTCCCCGCCGCGCGGCCACGCCGCGCCCCCGTCTGAGCAGGAGGCGCCGATCGATCCGCTGCCCGACGATCCGACGAGCGGACCCGAGGCGGAGGCGCCGGTCGCGATCGAGTTCTCGGTGGGCCCGCCGACGCTGACCATGGCCGCCCCGACCGCTGGCGCGAGCGGTGTCACGGGCGTCACGGGCGTCACACCGGCCCCTCGGCCGCCCGGCGAGTTCACGCGGCTGTTCATGGCCGCCGGCCAGACCAGCTTCGAGAGCACGCCGCCGGCCGCGCCAGCCGAGGCGTCCCCCGACGCCCCCGCGACGCCGCGCGAGCCGGGAGAGTTCACCCGCATGTTCCAGCCGGCGGTGCCGCTCACGCCGCCAGGTCCGCCGCCGGCGCCGACGCCCGCTCCGCCCCCCGTCGCGCCGCCGGTCGCCGTCGCCCAGCCGATTCCAGCGCAGGTGCCGCCGCCCACTTCGCCCGCCGGGCTCACGCCGGCGCTCGCCACGGGCGAGTTCACCGGGCTCTTCAAGGAGCCGGCGGCGCCG
>CADCTH010000497.1 GCA_902805495.1 uncultured Actinomycetospora sp. | reverse complement strand
GTCGGCGAGGCACCGGGCGTGGTGCGCCCGGGCGAGGGCGAGGAACGCCTCCTCGCCGCCGACGGCCTCGAACAGCGAGGGCCGCGCTGGTGCCGTCACGCCGCCTCCCGGTGCTCCACGGCCAGCCTGGCCCGCGCGGGGCCGGGGGACAAGCGCCCCGTCCCCTTGACCGCGCGGCGACGCGCGGCGCACGGTCGGGGGATGGCCGCCCCCACGCAGAGCATCAGCCCCGCCGACGACATGCCGGCCTTCCGGCCCTCCCAGGAGGGCATCCGGATGCCGCAGCCGCCCACGTTCGCGACCAGCGCGGAGGAGCGGCTGCACCGCAAGCAGCAGCTCGCGGGCGCCTTCCGCATCTTCGGCCGGTTCGGGTTCGGCGAGGGGATCGCCGGCCACATCACGGTGCGCGACCCGGAGGACCCGCACCTGTTCTGGGTCAACCCGTTCGGCATGAGCTTCCGGCACATCCGCGTCTCGGACCTCATCGCGGTGAGCCACGACGGCGAGATCGTGCACGGGTCGAAGCCGGTGAACCAGGCGGGCTTCGTCATCCACTCCGCGGTGCACCACGCGCACCCCGACGTCGTCGCCGCCGCGCACGCGCACTCGGTGTACGGCAAGGCGTGGTCGTCGCTCGGGCGCCCGCTCGACCCGATCACCCAGGACGCCTGCACGCTCTACGGGCAGCACGGCGTGGTCACCGAGGGCCGCGGCGCCGTCGTGCTCGACCCCGAGGTCGGGCGCGCGCTCGCCGACGGGCTGACGAACCGCAAGATGGTCTTCCACCAGAACCACGGCATCTTCTCGGTCGGCGACACCGTCGCCGAGGCCGCGTGGTGGTTCATCAACACCGAGCGCAACTGCCAGGCGGCGCTGCTCGCCGAGGCCGCGGGGACGCCGACGCAGATCGACCACGAGAACGCGCAGTTCACCGCCGAGCAGACGGGTTCGGCGTACGCGGGCTGGTTCGCGTTCCAGCCGCTGTGGGACGAGGTCGTGCGCACGGACCCCGATCTGTTCGACTAGCGTCCGGGCGTGATCGTCGACGCCCACGTCCACGTCGCCCACCTCGCCCGGCTCAAGGTCCCCTGGGAGCAGTGGATCGGGCCGGCGGGGCCGGTCGAGCAGTGGGCCGCCTGCTACGACAGCGACGGCGCGGCGATCCCCGAGAACGTGTCGGCGATGTTCGCCGCTGCGGGCGTCGACCGCGTGCTGCTCTTCTGCGAGTACTCGCCGAAGGCCACCGGGTGGCAGACGGTCGAGGACATGCTGCCGCTGGTCGACGCCGACGCGGAGCGCTTCCGCATCGTCGCCAACGTCAACCCGCACGTGCACCACCCGGTGGCCCGCGAGCTCGACCGCCAGCTCGACCTCGGCGCCGTGGCGCTGAAGGTGCACCCCGTGCACGCGGGCATCGCGCCGAACGACCGCGAGCTCTACCCGGCCTACGCCCGCGCCCAGGAGCGCGGCGTCCCGGTGATCGTGCACACCGGGCCGTCGCACTTCCCCGGCGCCACCGCGCGCCACGGCGACCCGGTGCTGGTCGACGACGTGCTGCGCGACTTCCCGGACCTCGTCGTCGTCCTCGCCCACGGCGGGCGCGGATGGAGCTACGAGGCCGCGGGGTCGCTGGCGCTGACCCGCGAGAACGTGTGGCTCGACCTCGCCGGGCTCCCGCCGCGCAAGCTCCCCGCGTACTACGAGCGCTTCGGCTTCGAGCGCGTCGCGGCCAAGTCGGTGTTCGGCACCGACTCCCCGGCGGCCGACCCCGCGCGCAACATCGCCGCGATCCGCGATCTCGGGCTCGACGAGACGCTCACCGCGGGGCTGCTCGGGGAGCACGCGCGCCGCGTCTACCCGGGTCTGGACGCCCCGCCGCAACGCGTCTGACCCGCGCTGCCTGTCGACCGTGTACCGTCGTCCCGAACGGACCGATCGGTCCTGGACCGTGTGGTCCCCGAGGAGGGAGACGTCGTGGCGCGGACGCCCGCCCCCGGCACCCGGGAGCGCATCCTGACGACCGCGTCGCGGCTGTTCTACGAGCACGGCGTCCGGGCCGTCGGGATGAACCAGATCATCACCGAGGCCGGCACCGGCAAGAACCTGCTCTACTCGCACTTCCCGACGAAGGCCGACCTCGTGGCCGCCTACCTCGAGCGGGCCCGCGAGATCCGGGCCGCGGCCACCGCCCGGGCGCGGGAGTCCGCGGGCGACGAGCCGCGGGCCCGGCTCCTCGCGACTGTCGCCGAGGTCGCGGCCACCGCCGAGCACCCCCGCTTCCGCGGCTGCGCGTTCCGCAACTACCTCGCCGAGTTCCCGGACGACGGTGCCGGCGAGGGTCCGGCCGGCGTGGCCCACGCGTTCCTCGCCGCCGCGCGCGACGACCTCGCCGGGCTCGTCGCCGACCTCGGCGTCGCCGACCCCGACCGCCTGCTCGAGGAGCTCTGGCTGCTCGTCGACGGCCTCTACCTCCAGGCCGCCTACCGGCGCGGCTGGGACGGGCGGGTCGGCGCCCCGGCGGCGATCGACCTGGCCGCGCGGCTCGTCGACGAGGCCCGGCCCGCGTCGTGACCGCGCCGATCGCCACCCCGACCGCCGCCCGGCCCCGGACCGTCCTGCTGATCACCTCGGCAGCGGCCTTCCTGTCGAGCCTCGACCTGTTCATCGTCAACATCGCCTTCCCGGCGATCGGTGCGGACTTCTCCGCGGACGCCGCGGCGCTGTCGTGGGTGCTGAACGCCTACACGATCGGCTTCGCCGCCCTGCTCGCACCGGCCGGTCGCACCGCCGACCGGGTCGGCCGGCGCCGCGTGTTCCTCGTCGGGCTCGGCGTCTTCGTCCTGGCGTCGCTCGGCTGCGCGACGGCGTGGGACGTCGCGTCGCTCACCGGCTTCCGGGTGCTGCAGGCGGTCGGCGCGGCCCTGCTCATGTCGACCTCGCTCGCGCTGCTGCTGCACAGCTTCCCGCCCGCCCAGCGCGCCAGGGCGATCGCGGTGTGGTCGGCGGTCGGCGGCGTCGCCGCCGCCCTGGGCCCGCCGATCGGCGGCCTGCTCGTCGAGGCGTCCTGGCGCTGGGTGTTCCTCGTGAACGCCCCGGTCGGCGTCGCGGCGCTGCTCGTCGGGATGCGCGTCCTGCCGGAGTCGCGCGACGAGCACGAGCACCGCCGTCCCGACCTCGTCGGCACCGCACTGCTCGTCGCGGGCGTCGCCCTGCTCTCCTGGGCCGTCGTCGAGGCGCCGGACCAGGGCTGGCTGAGCGGCGTCACGGCAGGCCGGACCCTGGTCGCCGTCCTGCTGCTGGCCGCCGTCGTCCTGCGGGCCGCCCGGGCACCGCGCCGGCTCGTCCCGGTGCTCCCGCTGCAGCTGCTGCGCACCCGCACCTTCGCCCTGACGTGCCTGGCCGGCCTGGCCTTCTTCGCCGCGTTCGGGGCGATGCTGCTCGGCAACGTCCTGTGGCTCACCGACGGCTGGGGGATGTCGGCCCTCGAGGCCGGCGTGCTGCTCGTCCCCGGCCCCACGCTCGCCGCGCTGTTCGCGGTGCCCGGCGGACGGCTCGGCGCCCGCTACGGCTGCGGGCAGGTCGCCGCGGCCGGGATGACGCTGTTCGCCGTCTGCG
>CADCTH010000496.1 GCA_902805495.1 uncultured Actinomycetospora sp. | reverse complement strand
CGGCGCGTCCTCGGCGGCGTGGCGTCGCTCGCGCCCCGCGAGCGAGGACGTCCGCACCCACCCGGCGGGCAGGTCGCCCTCGGCCGCGACGGCCCCCGGGCGCGGCCGCGACGGGTCCGCCTTGCCGGCGCCCTCGGGGTGGTGGGAGCGGCGGGTGGTCGACCCGGCGGCGAGCAGCGCGTCCAGGGCGGCCCGCTCGAGGGTCTCGGTGGTGATGCCGGACCGGCCGTCGGCCAGCACCGGGGCCGCGTCGATGGCGGGCTGGCGGCCGACGATCCGCTCGACCAGGCAGAGCACGGGCGGGGCGAGGCAGGCGGCGAGCGCCACGGCGGGCCAGAGCAGCACCGCCGGGGTGGCGTAGCCCTGCAGCACCGCCAGCACGATCGCGCCGACGAGCAGCAGCGCCCACTGCAGGTGGCGCCGGAAGGTCAGGATGTGGTCCGCGCTCGACGACAGGCCCTTGGGCGTCACGACGAACTTCGCCGGCAGCCGCAGGACCGTCGCGATCAGGGACGCCGCGAAGATCGGCGCCGCGAAGATCGACATCAGCATGCCCTTGACGCCCGAGGAGCCCTCGGCCTCGTAGGGGCTGACGTTGTAGCGGCGATTGCGCAGGTAGACCCAGAGCTGGAAGGCCGTCGCGTCGATGTAGAGCGCGAGCCACAGCTGCACCGGGACGACCACGCCCTGGACGCCCAGAGCCAGGAAGAGGCAGGCGTTGACCGCGCCGAGGATCCAGCCGATCGCCATCGACGGGTAGAACGTCGTGATCAGCACGTAGTGCAGCGCCCGGCCCGGCGAGAGCTTCGGCAGCCGGAACAGCATCTCCTTGAGCAGCACCTCGAACGTGCCGCGCGACCAGCGCATCTGCTGGGAGAAGAAGTCGCCCCAGGACGACGGGCCCTCGCCGACGGCGAGCACGTCGGGGGTGTAGACCGACTTCCAGCGTCGCTTCGAGGCGGGGTTGCGACGGGTGTGGAACTTCAGGCCGGTGGCCATGTCCTCGGTGATCGAGTCGGACAGGCCGCCGATGGCGCGCAGCGCGCTGATGCGGATGGCGTTGTTCGTGCCCACCAGCATCGCGGCGTTGTAACGGTTGGCCGCACGCTGGATCAGCGAGTGGAACGGGAACTGCTGGGACTCCGCCGCGCGCGTCACGAACGTCTCGTCGTTGGCGTAGCACTGCGGCCCGACGACGTAGGCGACGTCGGGGTCGCGGAAGTAGCCCAGGATCCGCTCGGCGTAGTTGGGCAGCGGCACGTGGTCGGGGTCGACCGAGAGGAAGACCTCGTACGCCTCGCCGTGCTCGGCGACCCAGGCGTTGTAGTTGCCGTGCTTCGTCTTGGCCTTGAAGGCGCCCTTGCGGGTGTTGTACTTGTCGATGCCCTTGCGGGTGAAGTGGTTGACCCCGAGCTCGTGGCACATGGCCCGGACCTCGGGATCGTCGCCCTCGTCGAGGATCCAGACGTCGAGGATGCCGTCGTACTGGATCCGCAGCGCCGCCTGCAGCGTGCCGCGCACGACGTCGATGGGTTCCTTGCTGGGGACGATCGTCGTGAGGAACGCGATGCGCCGATCGGGTTCCGGCGGCACGGGCACGGGGTCGCGAGCGATCACCGAGGCGAGCGACAGCGACAGCACGTTGATCAGCCGGAGGAGCTCCATCAGGCCGATCGAGCCGATGACCACCCAGTTCGCGTAGATCGCGAAGGTCGACCCGAACACCGGGGGGCGGTGCGAGGGGTGGAGGAGCCAGAGGAAGAACAGGGCCTCGAAGGCGAAGTTCAGGGCCGCGACGAGCAGCGAGCGGGCTACGCGGCCCCGGCCGTGGACGGCGTCGACGCCCCGGTAGGCGACCCGGTACGGGCCGTCCCGGGGGTCGGGCTCCCGGATCGGCCCCGCGAGCTGGGAGAACTCCTGGATGCGACGGCCGACGACGAGTTCGGACTCGTCGACCTCGTCCGGGGGTCGCTCGGCAAGAAGGGTCATCGGCCGTTTCGTCTCGATCCTCGTGACAGCACCGAGCGCACCGCACCGGCGATCGTCACGAAGCTCCCGTCGTCGTCACTCCTCCTGCGGGCGCGCACGAGGAGCGGTACCGCCGACGTGCCGTTCCTCCCGTCGGTTGGTCATCCGGGGCCGCTGGAGTCCCACCGGCCACGGAAACGGTAAGGCCATCACGGACCGTGCTCACCGAGGGGGACGGTTGATCGTCCGTTCCGTCGTGCACGACCGAGACCATGGCCCATCGTTCGTCCGCACGGGCGAGATCGGACCGGCGGCACACCCAACGGCCCCCGTTCGGGGTCGATGACGCACGGTAGTGCGATCAGGACGCTCGGACGGCACCGGGCGGGAGGTCGTGGCGCCGGACGGCCACCAGCACGCCCTCGCGGACCTCGGCGGTCATGTAGGTGCAGGCCGGCTGGCGGCGCCGCTCGGTCGGCGAGCCGGGGTTGAGCAGGCGGACGCCGCCCGGGGTCGTCGAGTCCCACGGGATGTGGCTGTGCCCGAAGACCAGGACGTCGACGGGGGTGTCGCCGCCGGGCCCGAAGCGCGCGTCGCAGCGGCGCTCGCGCCCGGTCGCCGCGCCCGTCTCGTGGGTGACGGCCAGGCGCAGGCCGTCGACCTCGGTCACCGCGGTCTCGGGCAGCCGGGCGCGCAGCTCGTCGCCGTCGTTGTTGCCCCAGCAGCCGATCAACCGCGGGGTGCGGCGCTCGAGCTCGTCGAGCAGCGCGGGGTCCATCCAGTCGCCCGCGTGCACCACGACGTCGGCGGCGTCGACGGCCGCCCACAGCTCGTCGGGCAGCACCCGGCGGGTGGGCCGGCGGACGGGCAGGTGGGTGTCGCTGGTGATGAGGAGCCGGGGCACGCCTCACCGGTCCAGCAGCAGCGAGTGCAGCGCGACGAGCGCGAGCGGGGCGTAGGCCAGCACGACGACCGCCGGGCCGGTGGTGCGCGGCGAGGTCCGCGAGCGCACGCGCGGCCCGTCGTCGGCGCGCGGCTCCTCGATCCCGTGGTCGAGGTGCAGGGTGACCGGCCCGGCGCTCACCCGCCACGACCAGGTGCGGGCCGCCTCGTCGACCGCGGTGACCTCGAACGGCAGCCCGATCACCCCGGCCGCGCGCACCCGGCCCCGCAGGCCGGTGCGCAGCCGCCGGGTGTCCGCTCCCGCCGGCTCCGTCACCGTGACCCCCGAGATCTGGGGCGCCCAGTGGCTCCAGCGGTCGAGGTCGGCGTAGCGCTCCCAGGCCTGGTCGACGGGCAGCGGGCCGGTCGCGCGGAGGGTCGTCTGCACGTCCGTGACGTACCCGCGCCGCCGCTGGACGACGAACACATACTCCGAGTATGGTCTCGCCGGTACGATTGCGTACCGAACCGATCCGGGGAGGCCCTCGATGGCCCTGTCGCTCCCGCCGTCCGTCGCGCGCTCACCGCTGGGCACCACGCTGCGCTGGGGGGCCACGCACGGGCTCATGCGCGCGGCGATCCGGCGCCAGGTCCGGGCCGGCAACCCCGACGCGCGCCTGCTGCTCGACCCCGTGCTGCAGGCCGACCCCTTCCCGCACTACGAGCGCCTGCGCGGCTCGCACCCCTTCGCCATGGGCGCCTTCGCCCGGCTCACCGTGCACCACGACATCGCGACCGCCGTGCTGCGCAGCGACGACTTCGGCGTCACCCACCCGACGCAGGTCGTGCCCGCGCCGGCCCGCGCGGCGCTCGCCCTGGCCGGGCCGACGCGCCATCCCGGGCCCATCGACCCGCCGTCGATGCTCGCCGTGGACGCGCCCGACCACCCGCGCTACCGCAAGCTCGTCACGCGCGCCTTCACCGCGCGCCGGGTCGCGGCGCTGCGCGAGCGCACGGGCAAGATCGCCCGGGAGCTGCTCGACGACATGGAGCGCGACGTGCGCGCGGGCGAGACCGTCGACCTCGTCGCCCGCTACGCGAGCCTGCTGCCCGTCACCGTCATCAGCGAGATGCTCGGCGTGCCGACGTCGATGCGCGAGCAGTTCCTGGCCTGGGGCGACGGCGCGGCCACCTCGCTGGACATGGGGCTGACCCGCCAGGCCCACGCGTCGATGGAGCGCAACCTCGCCGCCCTGCACGACTGGATGCGCGACCACCTGCGCCGGCTGCGCCGCGAGCCGGGCGACGACCTGCTCTCGAGCCTCGTCGGCGAGGTCGACGAGGAGGGCGCCGGGCTCACCGAGCAGGAGCTGGTGTCCACCGCCCTGCTCGTGCTCGCCGCCGGCTTCGAGACCACCGTGAACCTCATCGGCAACGGCACCAGCCAGCTCTTCGCCCACCCCGAGCAGCGCGAGCGCCTCGCCGCCGAGCCCGACCTGTGGCCCGACGCCGTGGACGAGGTGCTGCGCTTCGACCCGCCGGTGGAGCGCACCGCGCGCCGGGCGAAGGTCGACACCGAGGTGGCCGGCGAGGCGATCCCCGCGGGCGACCTCGTGGTCACCGTGCTGGCGGGAGCCAATCGCGACCCGCACGTGTTCGCCGACCCGGCGGCGTTCGACGTCGCGCGGACCAACGCCAAGGAGCACCTGGCGTTCTCCAGCGGCGCGCACTTCTGCCTGGGCGCCCAGCTCGCGCGGATGGAGGGCGAGGTCGCGCTGCGGGCGCTGTTCGAGCGCCACCCGCACCTCGCCCCCGCCGGGGCACCCCGCCGCCGGCCCACCCGCATCCTGCGCGGCTACGCGGAGCTGCCCGTCCGGCTCACCCCGGCGGTGACGGCGGTCCGCTGATCACGAGAAGGCGCCGTGCCCGGTGATCTCGCGGCCGACGATCAGCGTCTGGATCGTCTCGGTGCCCTCGAACGTGTGGATCGACTCGATGTCGGCCATGTGCCGCATGACGTGGTTGTCGAGCAGGATGCCGTTGCCGCCGAGCAGGTCGCGCGCCTCGGAGAGGATCCAGCGCGCCTTGCGGGTGTTGTTCATCTTGGCCAGCCCGGCGATGGTGGGCGCGAGGTCGTGGTCCTCGGCCAGCTGCGCGATCTGCATGCAGTAGAGCTGCATGCCGGTCAGCTCGGCGAGCATCTTGACGAGGCGGTCCTGGACGATCTGGTTGCGCGCCAGGGGGCGGCCGAACTGGTGGCGGTCGAGGACGTAGCGCAGCGCCGCGTCGTAGCCGGCCGTCGCCGACCCGAGCGCCATCCAGGCGCAGGTCCCGCGCGTGGTGGCGAGCACCCGCCCCGCGTCCTTGAAGCTCTCGGCGCCGGGCAGCCGGTCGCGCTCGGGGACCCGGACGCCCTCGAGGCGCACGTCGGCCTGCCACACCGACCGCATCGACGCCTTGCGCGGGATGATCGTGCCCTCGTAGCCGGGCGTCGTGGTGTCGACGAGGAAGCCGAGCACCGCGCGGGTCTCGACGTCGCGCGCCCAGACCACCGTGCGCCCGGCGATGCTGCCGTTGCCGATCCAGCGCTTGCGCCCGTCGATCACCCAGTCGTCACCGTCGCGGCGCGCCGTGGTCTCGAGGGCCACGGAGTCGGACCCGTGGTCGGGCTCGGTGAGGCCGAAGGCGCCGACGAGGTCGAGGCGCGCCATCGCGGGCAGGAACTCCTGCTTCTGCTCCTCCGAGCCGAGCATGTCGATCGACTTCATGGCGAGCCCGGACTGCACGGCGTGGAAGGTGGCGAGGCTCCCGTCGCCGCGCGCGAGCTCCATCGCCACGAGACCGCAGGTCAGCACGTCGTTGCCGGGGCAGCCGTACCCGGTGATGTCGTCGCCGACGATGCCGAGGTCGGGCAGCCCGCGGATGACGTCCCACGACATCTCCGCCGCGTCCCACGCCGCGGGCGCCGCCGGCGACACGACGTGGTCGACGTAGCGGCGCACCTCCATGAACGTGTTCCACTGCGCCTCGTCGAAGCGCCGGCGGACCGAGAAGAAGTCGGTGCCCAGCGCCTCGGTGAGCGGAGCCTGGCTGTCGACGGTCATGGAGACTCCCTCGCCGGGGCGGTGGTCCCGCCCACTGCTGGTGCGTTCCCCGTGGCCGTGATCGCCACGCCACTCCCGACGGGAGACCCCTTGACCAGCCCGGCCGAGCCGGCGGTCACCGGCGCGCTGCTCGCCGGCACCGGGCGCGTCCTCGCCTCGCCCGTCGGGCCCCGGCGCGCCTGACCGGGAGCGCCCGCACCCCCGAACGGGGCCGATGCCGTCACCCGGTCCGGTCGTCCTCGGCGTGGGGGCTGGCCACTCGGCGAAGGTGGAGGCCACCAGGCGCAGTCGCGACGTGGTCGGTGGTTCCGGCAGCGTCCGGACGGGGTACACCACTGGACATTCGTCACACCCGTGCGGCCGTACCGACCGCGGCCGTACGGCCCACGGCGGAGCGGTCCGGACGACCTCCGCCGCCGTGGCGTACCACCGGGGGGAGTGGGATGGACGGACGAGCACACCCGAGGAACGATCACCGCCACGACGATGGCGTCGAGTACCTGGTCGTCATCGTGGACACCTCCGGGCGGTTCCGCGACGCCTACGGGCCCTACGCGATCGCTGCGGCCCGCCGTGAGGCCGCGCGCCGGCGCCACGCGCTGTGGGAGGCCGGCGAGGCCGCCGTCGACGTGCGCATCGCGCGCCACCACCCGGTGGCGATCCCGCACCAGCGCGGGTCCCGGGTCGTGGGCGAGTAGCCGCCAGGGGGCCTACCGCACCGCCGTCCCGAGCGCCGCGACGAGGCGGTCGATGTCGGCGTCGTCGGTGTGGAGGTGCGGCGCCAGGCGCAGCGACGCGCCGCGGACGGCGGCGAAGCACCCCGCGTCGGCGAGGGCGGGCAGGACGCGGTCGCGCACCGCGGCGGGCAGGGGCACGCCGAGCAGCGCGTCGACCGGGCCCGGCAGCTGCTCGAGAACACGGACCTGCCGGTCGGCGCCGTCGCCGCCCGCTGCGGGTTCGGGTCCACCGACGCGCTGCGCGCCGGCTTCGCCCGCCACCTGGCGACCACGCCCACCCAGTACCGCCGGACCTTCCGGAACTAGAGATCCGCGGTGAACCGGAGGACCTCGGTGGTGAAGAGATCGGTCCCGGTGTCCATGGCCACGTGGCCCTGCCCGGGCATGACGACGCTGCGGGCGTTCGGCAGCGCCGCGTCCAGGGCCTCTCCGACCTCGCGGAAGGCCGGCGCGCTCTCGCTCCCGAACAGGAGCAGCGTCGGCACGGTGAGACCCCGGAACCGCTCCGGATCGAACCGGTACGTCCTGACCGCGCGCAGTTCCCGCGGGATCGTGTGCGCGGCCGCCACGCGTGCCCGCCACGCGGGCTGGGTCCGCAGGAACTCCACCATCTCCGGGTGCGCCCCGGCGAACCGACGGGCCATGGTCGCCACGACCTCGTCCAGGTCGCCCGCCTGCAGCAACGTCTCGAGCCGGTCGGTGACCCCGGGCGAATGGCGCTCCGCGTCGGACGCGGGCTCGTAGAGCACCAACGCCCGGATGTTGCTGCTGAGCAGAGCAGCTCCGAGCGCGCACAGCCCTCCGTACGATTGGCCGAGCAGGATCACCGGCTCCCCGATGGAGTCCACCACCGCGGCCACGTCCTCGAACTCCCGCTCCAGCGCGTAGTCCTCCGCGTCGCCGCTGGCGCCGCGACCGCGACGGTCGACGGCGTGGACCGTGTGGCGCTGCTCGAACGCCGGCAGGACCGGGGCCCACCGGCTGTGGTCGGCGGACGTCCCGTGCACCAGCACGAGCGGCGGCCCGTCACCGCTGCGCCAGGAGGCGATCGGCGTGCCGTCGGCGGACGTGACCCTGTCCTGGGTCATGGCGCCCTCCCGACCAGCCGCGCGGTGGTCGGCCCGGTGTAGCAGAGAGCCGCCCCGGGGGCCAGTGACGTCAGGGCGTCGTCGCCGCGACGAGCACGAGGACGAAGGCCACGACGATGACCGCGACGCGGACGTGGTGGAGCCGGTCCCAGCGCCGGTGCTGCTCCCGCCAGTCATCGGGGTGGCTCTCGGCGGTCCACGTGATCGACCGGTTGTTGATCGGTACCAGCAGGGCGACGGACAGGACGACGCTGACGGCCAGCAGCACTCCCGCGACGACGGCCGTCGTGGCGGTCGACGTGCCCCACGTGACGGCCGCGAGGGCCGCGGTGAGGACCAGCGAGCCGACGTACCAGAACGGCATCAGGCGCCCCAGCATGCGCCCGCCGTCGGCCCGCGCCGCCAGGGACGCACCCACCGGCAGGCGCAACAGGATCGGGTTGAGGACGAAGGCGACCGCGAGCTCGACGCCGACCATGAGGCCGACGACGGTCGCGGTGACGACGGCGAGAACGGATGCCATGGGAGGGCTCCTCTGCTATCTAGCATCGCTAGATTCCTAGCACCGCTAGGTTAAGCTCGTGGAGGCCCGCACGGCAAGCGAGGAGGACCGATGGCGGAGACGGCGCGTCAGCAGCGCTACGACGAGCGACGCGGTCGCATCCTTTCCGCCGCACGGGAGCGCGCCGACGCCGACGGGTGGGCGGCCGTGACGACCCGGCGTCTCGCCGACGCCATCGGCTACACCCAGCCCGTGCTCTACAGCCACTTCCCCGGCGGCAAGTCGGAGATCATGTTGGCGGTCGCGCTCGAGGGCTTCGTCGAGCTCGCGCGGCGGTGCCGGGCCGCGCTCGGACGCCGGCGCGGCCGGCCGGCGATCGAGGCCGTCGCCGTCGCCTACCTCGACTTCGGCCGCGAGCACCCCGCGGTCTACGAAGCGATGTTCCAGGAGGCCATCGACGCCCGGTTCGCGAGCGACGACACCCGGCCCGAGCTCCGCGCGGGGTTCGACACCCTGGCCGAGGCGATCGGCGACGACGGCGACGGCACGGCGACAGAGGTGTTCTGGGGCGCCCTGCACGGCCTCGGCCTGCTGGAGCGCACCGGCCGCGTGCGCCCGGAGCAGCGCGCCCGTCGCGTCGCCGCGCTCGCCGTCCGCTTCGCGGGGGAGCCGGCCCCGTGATCCGTCGGCGTCAGGCGATGTGCCGACCGCTGATGGCGCGGGCGATGACGAGCTGCTGGATCTGCTCGGTGCCCTCGAAGATGTCGTAGATCTTCGAGTCGCGGTGCATCCGCTCGACGGGATGCTCGCGGGAGTAGCCGGCGCCGCCGAGGATCTGGATGGCCCGCTCGGTGGCCCACACCGACACGCGGCCGGCCTTGAGCTTGGACATCGAGCCCTCGCCGGCCTCGAACGCCACGCCGTTGCGGCCCATCCACGCCGCGCGCCACACGAGCATGCGGGCCGCGTCGATCTCGGTCTTCATGTCCGCGAGCGTGAACGCGATCGACTGGTTGTCGATGATCGGGCGCCCGAAGGTCTCGCGGCCCTTGGCGTACTCGAGGGCGTACTCGTAGGCGGCGCGGGCGATGCCGATGGCCTGCGCGCCGACCGTGGGGCGCGAGAGCTCGAAGGTCTGCATGGCCGACGAGCCCTTGGACTTCACGCCCTCGCGAGCCCGGGCGAGACGCTCGTCGAGCTTCTCCTTGCCCCCGAGCAGGCACGATCCAGGGACCTTGACGTCGTCGAGGAACACGTCGGCGGTGTGCGAGGCCCGCAGACCCATCTTCTTGATCTTGCGCGCGGTCTCGAGCCCCGGCGTGCCCGGCGGCACCACGAACGCCGCCTGGCCCCGGGAGCCCAGCGACGAGTCGACGACGGCCTGGACGACGTGGATGTTGGCGATACCGCCGTTCGTGGCCCACGCCTTCGACCCGGTCAGGGTCCACTCGTCCGTGGCCTCGTCGTAGACCGCGCGGGTGCGCATCGCCGAGACGTCGGAGCCCGATTCCGGCTCCGAGGAGCAGAACGCGGCCACCTTGACGTCGCCGGCGTCGCCGTAGCACTGCGGGATGAACTCGACCATCTGCTCGGGCGTGCCCGAGGAGAAGATGCCGGCGACGGCGAGGGTGGTGCCGAAGATGGCCATCCCGATGCCGCCGTCGCCCCAGAAGAGCTCCTCGTTGACGATCGGCAGGCTCAGGCCCGTCTCGTCGCCCCAGAAGCTGGCCAGGGTCTCGAAGTTGTAGAGCTCGATCTTGGCCGCCTCCTGGATGACGGGCCAGGGCGTCTCCTCGCGCTCGTCCCACTCGGCGGCGGCCGGGCGGATGACCTCGGCGGCGAACCCGTGGGCCCAGTCGCGCAGGTCGGTGTGCTCCTCGGACAGTTCCATGGAGAAGGTCATCGCCGCGTCCTCAAGCTCGTCAGGCGGTCGGGATCGTGAACATCTTCTGCAGCGCGGTGGCGAACCCCAGGTCGCCCTGCACCTTGATCTTGCGGGTCATGAACAGCGTGATCGGCGAGGCGTTGTTCGTGACGATCTTGAGGAACTGCACGCCGTCCATGAACAGCTCGGTGCGCGGCTCCTCGGTCGGCTGGTCCGACACCTCGCACACACCGTGCTGCATCGCGGTCTGGTAGTCGTCGCTGCCGCCGTCCGGCGCGCCGGTGACGTGCCAGTGCACGACCTGGCGCTTGGAGCCCGCGCCCTTGGAGGAGTAGAACTCGGCCATCCGCCCGAAGATGGCGTCGAGGACGGGACGACGGACGTCGGAGGACATGACCGCCTCGAGCTGGCCCTTGCCGGTGCTCTTGACCAGGCGCGCGAACAGGGAGGGGTCGATGGTCTTCCCCCCGCCGTCGGCGAGGCCCTCGCGCAGTGCGTCGACCAGCTGCTCGTCGGACAACGACTTCGGGTCGACGCTGCGACCCAGCTCGTTGACGTCGATCTTCTCGGGCACGGGCTCACTCCGGCTGGTTCGGCGATGTCACAGATGTGTCAGGTACTGGCAGTCCCGCCAACGCGGGCTACTTTACGCATCGGTAGTTAAGGTGCAACCGTGACCTCCGGGGCGTCGCGCACGGGGCGGCAGCGGCTGGCCCCGGACGTGCGCCGGCGCCAGGTCCTCGACGCGGCGGTGGCGGTGTTCTCCGAGGAGGGCTTCCACGGCGCGTCGATGGACGCGATCGCTGTGCGGGCCGGGGTCAGCAAGCCCCTGGTGTACGCCCACGGCGGCAGCAAGGACGAGCTCTTCGCCGCGTGCCTGCACCGCGAGGCCGACCGGCTGCTGCGGTCGGTGCAGTCGGCGGCCGGGGAGCCCGACGCGGAGCCGCTGGCGCGCCTGCGCCGGGCCCTGCGCGCGTTCTTCCTCGCCCTGACCACACGGCGCCAGGGCTGGACCGTGCTCTGGCGCCAGGCCTCCACCGGCCCCTTCGCCGGCGAGGTCGACGCCCTGCGCCGACGCATCGTCGAGGAGGCCGCCGACCTCATGGCGGGCGGGCTGGGCGTGCCCCGCGCCCGCGTCCTGCCGTACGCCCACACCCTGGTCGGGGCGGCCGAGGGCCTCGCCGACTGGTGGCTCACCGACCCCGAGGCCGCCGCCACGACCGGGCCGGGCGACCCCGCCGACGTCCTCGCCGACCTGCTCGTCGCCGTCGTCGGCCCGGGCCTCGCGACGATCGCGCCGTCTGGGGCCGTCTCGGGCGAACGCTAGAGAGCGGGATACGCCGCGATCGTGATCGACCCCGGCCCGCCGGGCACCCGGCGTCGTGATCACCACGCGGTTGCACTGGTCGCGAGACGGCGCGGGCGAGCCGCTCGTGCTCCTGCACGGCGTCGGCAGCACGCTCGACGACTTCGCGACGCTGCGGGAGTCCCTGCGCGCCGAGTACGACGTGCTGGCCGCCGACCTGCCGGGCCACGGACGCTCGTCCGCCCTGGCCGGGACGCCCACCGTCGCCGCCATCACCGACGCCGTCGAGGCCGACCTCGACGCACGGGCCTGGGGGCGTGCACCTGCTGGGCAGCTCGCTCGGCGCCCGCGTCGCGCTCGAGCTGGCGCGGCGCCACCGCGCGCGGTCGGTG
>CADCTH010000495.1 GCA_902805495.1 uncultured Actinomycetospora sp. | reverse complement strand
GAGGGTGACCTCGGCACGTCCATCGGGCCGCCGCCGGAGACCGTGCCCGCGGCCCGCGACTTCGTCGAGGCCTACCGCGGCGCCGGCTATCCCGAGAGCTTCGGCTCGTACGGCGCCTCCACCTTCGACGCGGCGAACGTCCTCGTCGGCTCCGTCGTGCAGACCCTCGGCGAGGAGTCCGACTGGACGCCTGCGCTGCGGCCCGCGATGGTCCGCTCGGTCCAGGGCTTCGACGGCGACGGCATCACCGGGCCGGTGTCGTTCGACCGCTTCGGCGACGTCAGCACCGACGCGGTCACCGTCTACCGCGTGCAGGGCGGTCAGTGGGCCGTCGTGGGCCCCGCGGACTGATCTCCGAAGGCGCTCCCGCCCGGATCTCCAGCGGATCTCCGGATGGCCCGACCGTCACGGTCCGGACACGGACAGGCACGCGCTTGCGCCCGGGACCAGACACGCCTATACCTTCCACACCCGACCGGGCGAGCGAGATCACGCGGACCCGTCGTGGACTTGACGGCACGTGACGGAGGTTGAGACGTGATCCGACGACGGCTCGCAGCAGCGGGCGCGCTCGTGGCGGCGGTGGCCCTGGTGCTCAGCGGCTGCGCCAACCAGGAGGGGGGCCAGCAGCAGGGCGGCGGCCCGCAGGCCGGGGCGCCGGCCCAGCCCAGCGACGCGGTGCTCCCCGCCGGCAACGGGCAGGGGCGCTGCGCGCCCGGCACGTCGATCGGTTACGCGGGCACGATCGCCGGGCAGAACGCCGCGCTCGGCATCGCGATCGTGAACGCGGCGCAGCTCGCGGTCGACCAGCACAACCAGGCCAACCCGAACTGCCAGGTGACGCTCGTGCGCGCCGACACCGGCGGCACGCCGGACACGGCGACGGGCCCGGTCACCGCGCTGATCAACAACCCGCAGGTGCTCGGTCTCGTGGGCCTGCCGTTCTCCGGTGAGTCCCGCGCGGTCGGCCCGGCCCTCAACGCGGCCGGGATCGTCAACATCACCCCCTCGGCCACCAACCCCGGCCTGACCCAGAACGGGTGGACGAACTTCTTCCGCGGCCTCGGCAACGACGCGGTGCAGGGCCCGGCCATCGGTCGCTACATCCAGCAGCGGCTCAACGCCCAGAAGGTCTGCATCATCAAGGACGACTCGGACTACGGCATCGGTCTCGCCGGCACCGTCACCCAGGCCCTCGGCCCGGCAGCGTCCTGCCAGGTGGACGTCAAGACCAACCAGCGCGAGTTCTCGGCGGTCATCGGCCAGGTCCAGCAGCAGGCGCCGCAGGCGATCTTCTACTCGGGCTACTACCAGGAGGCCGCGCCGCTGATCCAGCAGCTGCGCGACGCCGGCGTCCAGACCACTTTCATCGGTCCCGACGGCGTCAAGGACGAGCAGTACGTCGTCAACGCGGCGGGCTCGGCCGACGGGTCGCTGCTGTCCTGCCCGTGCGTGCCGCAGGAGGGCTTCACCGACTTCTCGAACGCCTACCGCCAGGCCTTCGGCGTCGCGCCGCAGACCTACTCGGCGGAGTCCTACGACGCCACGACGATCCTGCTGCGTGGTCTCGACCAGGGCATCGCCGACCGTCCGGGCCTGCTCAACCACGTCCGCAACTACAACGGGCAGGGCCTCACCAAGCGGTTCCAGTGGGGGCCGACCGGTGAGCTGACCAACACGCCCGTCTGGATGTACCGGGTCCAGGGCAACACGATCGTCACCGACACCCAGATCGGCTGACGACCGGCCCGACGCCACCAGGCCCGACCAGCAGCACCCCGGCCGCGTCCCCGCGCACCGTCGCGCGGGGGCGCGGCCGTCGGGTGTCGTGACCGCCGCGGTGCCCGCACTGCCACACTGCCGACCCACCGACCGACCCCGCACCCCCTCGTACCCGCCGGGTGGCGGGTGCCCGACGTCCCCTCCGGAGCGCGTCATCTCCGTCCTCGATCTGGCTGCCCTCGACCCGGGCGCGCTCGCGCCGCTGGTCGTCCACGCCGAGCCCTGGATCAACTTCGACGTCGGCCTGCTCGTCGACCGGTTCTGGGCGAACACGATCAACGGGCTCGCCTACGGCAGCGTCTACGCGCTGATCGCGCTGGGCTACACGCTGGTCTACGGCGTCCTGCAGCTCATCAACTTCGCCCACTCCGAGATCTTCGTGATCGGCGTGTTCGGCGTGTACCTGACGTTCGTGGCGCTGGGCTTCGAGCCGGGCGCGATCCCGAACCTCCCGCTCGCCGCGATCATCCTCGACCTGGTCCTCGCCGGACTCGTGGCGATGGCGGTGGCCGGGCTCGCCGCGATCGGGCTGGAACGCGTGGCCTACCGGCCACTGCGGCGGCGCAACGCGCCCCGGCTCGCGTTCCTCATCACCGCGATCGGCGCGTCGTTCGTCATCCAGCAGGTGATCCGCATCTGGCGCGGCTCGAACCCCGAGGGGACGATCCGGCTGCTGCCCCCGTCGCCGGCGTTCACGATCTTCGGCGCACCGGTGACGAACCTGCAGATCGTGATCATCCTGGCGTCGATCGCGATGTTCGTGGTCACCGACCGGTTCGTGAACGGCAGCCGGCTCGGCCGCGGCATCCGCGCGGTGGCGCAGGACCCGGCGACGGCGACGCTGATGGGCGTCAACCGCGAGCGGGTCATCACCATCACGTTCCTCGTCGGCGGCGTGCTCGCCGGCGTCGCCGCGCTCTTCTACCTGATGACCATCCCGCAGGGCGCGGTCTACAACGGCGGCTTCCTGCTGGGCATCAAGGCGTTCACCGCGGCGGTGCTGGGCGGCATCGGCAACCTGCGGGGCGCCCTGCTCGGCGGTCTGATCCTGGGGGTGGCCGAGAACTACGGGCAGAGCCTGTTCGGCGGTGACTGGCGCGACGTCGTGGCCTTCGTGCTGCTGGTGCTCGTGCTGATGTTCCGGCCGACCGGCATCCTCGGCGAGTCGTTGGCGAGGGCCCGCGCATGACGGAGACGCACAGCGGAGCTCGACCAACGATCAAGCAGCGCATGGCCGACCTCTCGACGTTCTGGAACTCCCGCAGCCGTCCCCAGCAGTGGGTGCTGCTCATCCCGGTCGTGGCGTTCCTGTTCGCCCTGCCGGTGCTCAACCCGCCGATCATCACCACCGAGCCGGCCACCGACTTCCCGATCGCGCTGTTCAGCGCCGCGGTGCTCGCGCTCATCGCGATCGGGCTCAACGTGGTCATCGGGCAGGCGGGCCTGCTGGACCTGGGCTACGTCGGCTTCTTCGCCATCGGCGCCTACTCGGCGGCGCTGCTCTCCAGCCCCGACTCGGTGCTGGGCATCCGCCTGTCCTGGATCGCGATCGTCCCGATCGCCATGGTGGCCACGATGATCTCCGGGGTCATCCTGGGGACCCCGACGCTGCGCCTGCGCGGCGACTACCTGGCGATCGTGACGCTGGGCTTCGGCGAGATCGACCGGCTGCTCGCGGACAACATCGAGCCGCTGCGCGGCAACCGCGGCTTCCAGGACATCGCCCGTCCCGGGGGCACCTACCCCGACGGGTCGCCGATCTTCACGCAGACCGACGCGCTCGGCTTCTACTGGCTCGCGGTCGCGATCATCATCATCGTGCTGATGTTCATGGGGAACCTCGAGCGCTCGCGGGTCGGGCGCGCCTGGATCGCCGTGCGCGAGGACGAGGACGCCGCCGAGCTCACCGGCGTGCCGACCTACAAGTTCAAGATCTGGGCGTTCGCCATCGGCGCCGCGGTCGGCGGGCTCTCGGGCACGCTGTTCGCCGCGCAGGTCGGCTACGTCAACAACCAGCGCTTCGACGTCACCACCTCGATCCTCTACCTCGCCGCGGTGGTGCTGGGCGGGTCGGGCAACAAGGTCGGCGTCATCGTCGGGGCGTTCCTCGTCTCCTACATCCCCGACCGCTTCCAGTTCGAGCCGCAGTACCGTTTCCTCGTGTTCGGCCTCGCGCTGATCATCCTGATGGCCTTCCGGCCGCAGGGTCTGCTGGGCATGCGCCAGCACCTGCTGACCTACGGGCGGCAGGCCTACGCGCGGTTGTTCGGCGCGGGGACGGCCGTGCGGCCGACGGGGCTGTCACCGTCGACGCGCGCCACCGGGGACCTGCCCGAGGTGACGCCGGACGACCACGCCGGCACGTCGCCGCGAGGGGGTGGGGAGTGACCGAGTCAGGGACGACCTCGGGCGAGGGGCTCCTGGAGTCCCTCGAGCACATGGATGCCGCCGAGCGCGCGGAGCACGAGGCCGCGGTGTCGGCCTCCGTCGCCCCCGCCCGCGAGATCGCGGTGGCGCAGGGGGAGACCCTCTTGGCGGTGGACGGGCTGACGGTGCGCTTCGGCGGCCTGACCGCCCTCGACGACGTCTCGTTCGACGTCCGCCGCGGCGAGATCCTCGGCCTGATCGGCCCGAACGGCGCCGGGAAGACCACCTGCTTCAACATCATGACCGGCGTCTACCGGCCCACCTCGGGCGACATCCGGCTCGAGGGCGAGTCGCTGGCGCGGATGAAGCGCTACAAGATCATCCAGGCCGGCGTCGCCCGCACGTTCCAGAACATCCGGCTCTTCGGCGCCATGACCGCCCTGGAGAACGTCGTCGTCGGCACCGACGCGCGGCACCGGACGTCGGTGCCGGGCGCGCTGCTGCGCCTGCCGCGGCACCGCCGCGAGGAGCGCGACGCCGTCGACAAGGCGATGGCGCTGCTGGAGTTCGTCGGCATCGCCCGGCGGGCCGCGGACAAGGCGACGTCGCTGCCCTACGGCGACCAGCGCCGCCTGGAGATCGCCCGGGCCCTGGCCACCGAGCCGAAGCTGCTCTGCCTCGACGAGCCCGCGGCGGGGTTCTCGGCCGGCGAGAAGGACGCGCTGTCCGAGCTGATCCTCAAGATTCGCGACGACGGCTACACGGTGGCCCTCGTCGAGCACGACATGCGCGTGGTCCTCGGCGTCACCGACCGTCTCGTGGTGCTGGACTTCGGGCGCAAGATCGCCGACGGGGTGCCCGACGAGGTGCGTCGCGACCCCGCGGTCGTGGCGGCCTACCTGGGCGGGACGGCCGACGACGTGTCCGGCACCGACGAGGGGGAGGGGGACGCATGAGCATGCTCGAGCTCGACGACGTCCACGTCGCGTACGGGCGCATCCAGGCGCTGCGCGGGATCACCCTGCGCGTCGAGGAGGGCCAGATCGTCGCCCTCATCGGCGCCAACGGTGCGGGCAAGACCACGACGATGCGGGCGATCTCGGGGATCCTCGGGCTGCAGTCGGGGACGATGCGCTTCGAGGGCGACGACCTCGCGGCCGTGCGCGCCGACCTGCGCGTCGTCCGGGGCATCAGCCAGGTGCCCGAGGGCCGCGGCATCTTCCCGGGCATGACGGTGGCCGAGAACATCGACATGGGCGCCTACGTGCGCAAGGACCGCCGCAGCCCGGAGTTCGCGAGCGACCTCGAACGCGTCTACGAGCTGTTCCCCCGGCTGGCGGAGCGCCGGACGCAGGTCGGCGGCACGCTCTCGGGCGGCGAGCAGCAGATGCTCGCCATCGGCCGCGCGCTGATGGCCAAGCCCCGCCTGCTGCTGCTCGACGAACCTTCGATGGGCCTCGCGCCGCAGTTCATCGCCCAGATCTTCCGGGTGATCTCCGAGATCAACGCCCAGGGCACCACCGTCCTGCTCGTCGAGCAGAACGCCACCCAGGCCCTGGGGCTGGCCCACGAGGCCTACGTGCTCGAGACCGGCGAGGTCACCCGCTCCGGCACGGGCGCCGAGCTCCTCGCCGACCCGACCATCCAGGACGCCTACCTGGGCGTGAGCTAGGCCGGAGCCGCCACACCTGACGCAGCGAACGGCCTGTTCGCTGCTTCTACGCGCACGAACTCCCCGTTCGTGCCGGCGCGGGCGAGCCCGAGGGCTCCGTCGACGGCGTCGCGCACGGCGTCCACGGGGTGGGCGACCGGCACGTCGTGACGCCAGGCCACGACGCCGTCGGGGCGCACGAGCACCGCCCCGCCGGCCCCGAGCCGGTAGGCGCGGGCCAGCCGCCCGCGGGGATCGACGATCTCCGGGGCCGCGACGCCCACGACGCCGGCGGCGCGCCGCCACGAGTCCTCGGCGGTGACGAGGGTCAGGCGCCCGTCCCACAGGTCCAGCGTCGAGCACCGGCGGCCGTCGACGGTGACCCACACGTGCGGGGCGCGCTCGCCGGGCCCGGCGGCCAGGTCCTGCGGGGCGACGAGCGCGGCGACCCCGCCCGCGATCGCCGGCGAGGCGTACCGCGTCCCGAGGTCGCCGCTGACGCCGTCGGCGGGGTGCGGCACGCCG
>CADCTH010000494.1 GCA_902805495.1 uncultured Actinomycetospora sp. | reverse complement strand
GGTCGGGGCGCTCGCCGCGGTCCGAGTCCTCGTCGCGGTCGGAGTCCTCGTCGCGGTCGGAGTCCTCGTCGCGGTCGGAGTCCTCGTCGCGGTCGGAGTCCTCGTCGCGGTCGGAGTCCTCGTCGCGGTCGGAGTCCTCGTCGCGATCCGACGCCTCGTCGCGCTCGTCGGAGGAGTCGGACGACGTAGCTGACTGCGCCGCCTCGCGGGCCGCCGCCTCGCGGTCCTCGGCGTCCTCGTGCTGCGCGTCGTCGGTCGACGGAGTCTCCGACAACGTCTCCGCCGGCTCGTCACCCGAGGAGTCGGCCTCGTCGCTGTCCGGGGCGTGCACGTGGTCGACGCGCCACTCGCGGAACTGCACAGCGGTCGGGGTCGCGATGGTGCGGTCGCGGTGCAGGCCGGCCTTGAGGTAGCTCTGCTGGCCCGGGTAGAGCGTCCCGCCGGGCGGGCGATCGTCGTCCACGACGGCCTCGCCGTCGCGCCACACGCTGACGCCGGCCTTCTCGGGGTCGGCCGAGAAGTGCACGCGGACGTGCAGGCGGGCCCAGTCCTCGGTCGGTGCCGGCCCGAGGTGGCGGGTGAAGGTCCGCGGACCCGACGGGTGACCGCCGCCGCCGTGCAGGACGAGCTGGCCGTCGTGGACGCGCAGGTCGAGGGGCGCGGGTCCCGGGCTGTCGTTCTCCCACCGCGTGATGACCTGGTGGCCCGGCGCGCTCGTGGGGAAGTCGCGGTCGAGCCGCACCGAGAAGGTCACCTCGTGCTCGTCGCCCTCGCGGATCACGGGCAGGTCGGGCTCGAGCTCGCTGCGCTGGCCGCGGCCGGTGAGGACGAACGACACCTCGTCGTCGTCCAACTGGGGCGGCAGGGCGCCGACCGTGTTCCACGGCGTCGGCAGGAAGGCCGCCGGGCCGTCGCCACGCCACACCGTCCGCGCGGGCGGCGCGACGACCGGCTCGGCGACGGGCTCCGTGACCGGCGCCGCGACGGGCTGCGTCGGCTCCGGCGCCCGCGGCGCGGGCACGGAGAACACCGGGGCCCCGGAGCGGCCGTCGGGGACGGCGAGCAGTCCTCCGGCGGGGGGCGCCGGGCGGACGGACGAGACGTCCTGCGACCACGGCACCGTGGTGCCGACGATCGCGGCGCCGCCGGCCAGGGCGCCGGCGGCCACCAGGGAGATCGTGCGGGCCCGCGCCACCCCCGGGGGCGGACGGTGCGACGTGACCGTCGCGCTGTCCGCGGGGAGCGGCGGGCGGATGCCCGAGCCCGAGTCGCGATGTCGTCCCATGACCAGCCGGCCGGCCTCCACAGTCTGCGTCGGTGTCCCCCGAGGCATTGCCGGTCGCAGACCACGGAAACGCCTCAGCGCCCAGCTTGGTGCCGGTGAGCCACCAGGTTGCGGCAGATGCGACCGCCGACGGTCACCGCACGGAGGCGTGACCGCCGCGGGGAAAATTCTTCCGGGCGGTGTCGATCCGTGTCCCTCGCCGTTCGACCTGGGGGTGAGAGGGTCCGCACGAGCGGCCCTGACGAGCCAGGGAGAGACCGATGAAGTACATGCTGATCATGCGGGCCACCGACGAGGGCTGGGCGTCGGTGGAGAACGTCGACATGGATGAGATGCTCGAGCTGATGGGCCGGTTCCAGGAGGAGATGGTCCAGGCCGGCGTGCTGCTGGCCGCGGAGGGATTCGAGGACCCGGCCGAGACCGTGGTCGTCGACCACGGCTCCGAGCCGCCCGTCGTCACGGACGGCCCCTACGGCGAGACCCACGAGCTGTTCGGCGGGTTCTTCATGATCAACGTCGCCTCGAAGGAGGAGGCCGTCGAGTGGGCCAAGCGGGCGCCGGGGACGGGCCCGGGATTCAAGACCGAGATCCGCCGCGTCTCCAGCATCGACGAGTTCCCGCAGGACAACCCGTGGATCCAGAAGGAGCGGGCGTGGCGCGAGGCCACCGGTCAGCTGTGAGCCATGGCCGACGCCACCGGCCGTGAGGCCGTCGCCGCCGTCTGGCGGATCGAGTCCGCGCGCATCGTCGGCGCGCTCGCGCGCTACACCGGCGACGTCGCGCTGGCCGAGGACCTCGCCCAGGAGGCGCTGGCCGAGGCCCTCGTGAGCTGGCCCCGCGACGGCGTGCCCCGGCAGCCGGCGGGCTGGCTGCTCACCACGGGACGCCGTCGCGCGGTCGACGCGTTCCGCCGGCGCTCCGCCCTCGACGAGCGGTACGCCGCCCTCGCCCGCGACCTGGGCGAGGGCGGCGCCCTCACCGGCGGCGACCAGCGGGAGGAGGACGACGTGCTCTGGGACCCGGACCAGATCGACGACGACGTCCTCGCGCTGATCTTCACCTCGTGCCACCCGGTGCTCTCGCGCGAGGCGCGGGTGGCGCTGACGCTGCGGGTGGTCGGCGGCCTGACCAGCGACGAGATCGCCCGCGCGTTCCTCGTCCCCACCGCCACCGTGCAGGCGCGCATCACGCGGGCGAAGAAGACGCTCGCGGCGGCCCGGGTGCCGTTCGCGGTGCCGCCCGCCGCCGAGCGGGCCGAGCGCCTCGGCACCGTGCTCAGCGTCGTCTACCTCGTCTTCACCGAGGGCTCGTCGGCCACCTAGGGCGACCGGCTGCTGCGCCTCGACCTCGCGGGGGAGGCGCAACGGCTCGCGCGGGTGCTGGCCCGCCTGGTGCCGGACGAGCCCGAGGTGCACTCCCTGGTCGCGCTGCTCGAGCTGACCGCCGCGCGCTTCCCCGCCCGCACGGGGCCCGACGGCGAGCCGGTGCTGCTCGAGGACCAGGACCGGCGTCGCTGGGACCGCTCGGCGGTCGGACGCGGACGGGCGGCGCTCGCCCGTGCCGGGCAGGCCGGACGGGGCCTGGGCTACTACGGCCTGCAGGCGGCGATCGCCGAGTGCCACGCCGTCGCCCCGTCGGTGGAGGCGACCGACTGGGGACGCATCGTCCTGCTCTACGAGGCGCTCGGGCGGCTCGCGCCGTCGCCGGTGGTCGACCTCAACCGGGCGGTGGCCGTGTCCATGGCCCAGGGTCCGGCGGCGGCGCTGCCGATCGTCGACGAGCTGGCGGGCACCGACGCGCTCGCCGGGTCCCACCTGCTGCCCAGCGTCCGCGGCGAGCTGCTCGCCCGCCTGGGACGTGCCGACGAGGCCCGCGAGGAGTTCGCCCTCGCCGTCGCCCGGTGCGGCAACGAGCGCGAACGGGGGCTCCTCGAGCGGAAGATCGACGCCCTCGCCCGGTGAGTCAGGCGAAGTCGAGCAGCGGCTCGCGGTGCGCGGGCGGGTAGGGCGCCGGACCCTGCCGGCGGGCCCGCGCCGCGAGCAGCGCCTCGTACTGCTCGCGCGGCGTCGGTCCGTGGGCGGCGTAGGCCTCGGCCGGGGTGGCCACCACGGGCAGCACGGGCGGGGTGCCGCGCAGGACGGGCTCGATGACCGGCACGGTGCGTGGCGAGGCGGCGCGGAGCACGGCCAGCTGCACGGTGGTGCTGGCCGCGACCAGGCGGATCACCGGCTTGGTGATCGCGACGGCGAGGGCGTCGACGACCTTCGGCTGGGGCGTGCCGCCGAGTCGGCGCATCCACCGGGGCAGGGTCGCGACGACCGCGCGCCGGGTCACCGCGGTGAACAGGCGGCGCACCGGCGACGGCAGGTCGGGCAGCAGCACGATCGCGTCGGCGTCGAGCAGGAAGTCCATCATCCGCTGCGCGTTCTCGGACGCGATGAGTCGCGGGCGGTAGGACTCGAAGTAGGCCCGGATGCCCTCGCGGGTGCGGGGGACGTCGGCCGGGTCGATGGTCTGGAACTCCGCGGCCCGCGCGCACTCCTCCCAGTACTGCGCCTCCTCGGAAGGCGAGAGCTTGCCCGGCCCGAACACCTCGTAGGTGTAGAGGATCGAGTGCCACGCCGTGAGGTGGATCCAGAGCTGGGAGTCGGGATCGTTGGCGTCGTACTGGCGCCCGGTGACCGGGTCGGTGCCCACGGCGCGCGCGTGAATCTTCATCAGCGTGTCCGCGGCCGCCAGCACGGACGCGGTGTCACCGAACTTGATCGTCGCGAAGTACTGCATCGTGCGGTCGTAGCGCAGCCGCGGGCGCGCGACGACCTGCCCGGACTGCTCGACCGAGGCCAGCAGGAACGGATCGAGCTCCTCGACCACAACGGCGCGCAGGAACCCCAGCGCGAGCGAGGTGGGGTACGACCACACCTTCCAGGTCACCGAATCGGGCCCGAAGAACCCGTAGTCGGCGTGCTGCGCGTCCTTGCGCATCGACCGCACGACACCCATGCGGAGCTCCCCTCCGGTCAGCAACGAACGGAAGGTAACAGTTACCGGCGGTAGGAGATACCACGTGTCCGGTCAACTGTGACGGAACCACCGCGTCGGGTGATCCGCGGCCGGATCAGGCCGGCCGGCGTGGCCCCCCGGAGTCGCGCTCGCGCACGGCGATGGGCGCCCCGGCGAGGTCCTCGTCGTTGCAGAGGATCGTCAGGTCGAAGTACGGCGAGCCCTGGGTCTCGTCGTGGTCGAGGTGCACGGCGATGACGTCGGGCGCCTCGCCGAGCCACTGCTCGACCTGGCGCAACCAGGTCGCCGCGCGCTCGAGGGCGCTCGGGAGGTCGTCGTCGAGGAACTGGACCGGACGATAGGGGACGCCGAGGATCTGGTCCTTCCCGCCGGGGCGGGGCAGGGACTGGGCGACGCCGAGGTCGTCGAGCTGCAGGGGGGTCACGCGGTCACTCACGCCCGTGAGCTTCCAACCACCGGTTCCGGTGCCGCAAGCGGACCCGCCGCCGACTCCGTCAACGCCCTCCCCGGCGCGCCGAGCCGCCGTCGGCCGCGGGACGCGCGGCGCCTACCCGCTGGCCCGGGAGGTCGTCGCGAGCCCGACGCCGAGGCCGACCATCGTGACGCCGCCGGCCCCGCCGAGGGCGGCGAGACGCCGCGGCGAGCGGGCGAACCAGGCGCGCGCGGTGCCCGCGGACAGGGCCCAGACGCTGTCGAGCACGAGCCCGATCGTCACCACGACCAGGCCGAGCACGAGGATCTGCGTGCCGATCGCCCCGGCCGGGTCCGCGAACTGCGGCAGGAACGCGACGAAGAACAGCGCGCTCTTGGGGTTGAGCAGCCCGACGACGACGCCGTCGACGACGCAGCGCCGCCAGCCGGGCAGGCTCGCGGGGTCGGGCGCGGCCATGGCCGTCGCGGCGCGGTGGCGGTGCCGGATCGCGGTGACGCCCAGGACGACCAGGTAGGCAGCGCCGGCGAACTTGACGACGGTGAACGCCAGCGCCGAGCCCTCGAGGACGGCGCCGAGCCCGGCGGCGACGGCGAGCACCTGCAGCGCGACGCCCGCGGTGTTGCCGACGACGGAGCACAGCGCGCGCCGGCGACCGGCGGCGAGGGCGCGCCCGATCGCGAAGACGACGCTGGGCCCGGGGACCGCGATGAACACGACCGCGGCGACGAGGAACGCGAGGAGACGCTCGGACACGCCCGTGAGCGTCGGGCAGGCGGGGGCCCGGCGTCGAGCGGATTGGGTCGAGGGGATTCAGGAGACCGCGCGGTCGCCCGCCGGCCAGTGCTCCGCGCGCAGCTCGCGCTTGAGGATCTTGCCCGCGCCGGAGATCGGCAGGGCGTCGCGCAGCTCGACCGTGCGGGGCGCCTTGTAGCCGGCGATGAGGCCCTTGACGTGCTCGCGGAGCTCCTCGGTGCTCGGCGCCGTGCCCGCGACCGGCACCACGACGGCGTGCACCCGCTCGCCCCACTCGTCGTCCGGCACCCCGATGACCGCGCAGGAGGCGACACTCGGGTGCTTGGCCAGCGCGTTCTCGACCTCGACCGAGTACACGTTCTCGCCGCCGGAGACGATCATGTCCTTGATGCGGTCGACGACGTAGACGTAGCCCTCGTCGTCCATCCGGCCGCCGTCCCCGGTGTGCATCCAGCCGCCGCGCAGCGCGGCCGCGGTCTCCTCGGGCCGGTTCCAGTAGCCGAGCATGACGTGCGGGCCGCGGGCGACGATCTCGCCGACCGTGCCGCGCGGGACCTCGCGGTCGTCCTCGTCGACGATCCGGACCTCGGAGTGCGGCGCCGCCCGCCCGGCCGCGCGGCGCAGGTGGTCGACGGCGTGGTCGGCGGACGAGAGCAGCGTGGCCACCGGCGACAGCTCGGTCATGCCGTAGGCCTGCGTGAACTCCGCGGTGGGCAGGCGCTTGGCCGCGCGCTCGAGGACGGCCTCCGAGATCGGCGAGGCGCCGTAGATCAGGTGGCGCAGGCTCGTCAGGTCGGCCTCGGCGGCGTCCGGCGCGTCGACCAGCACCTGGATCATCGTGGGCACGAGCAGGACGTCGGTGACCTCGTGGCGGGCGATCGCGTCGGCGACCGCGGCCGGCTAGAACATCTGCACGATCACGTGGGTGCCGCCGACGACGTTGCGGGCGACCCAGGCGGCGCCGTCGGCGAGGTGGAACATCGGCGCGACGTGCAGGTAGCGGCCGCCGGGGGTCATGAAGCCGCCCGAGGCGGTGCTGCCCAGCGCGGAGGCGAGCAGGTTGGTGTGGCTGAGCACGACGCCCTTGGGCGTCCCGGTGGTGCCGCCCGTGTAGTAGATGCCGTACGGGTCGGCCCCGCCGCGGCGCACGTCGAGCAGCCGCTCGTGGTCGGCGACGAGCGCCTCGAAGCCGACCATGCCCTCGGGGACGTCGCCGTCGCCGCAGTACACGACGGTGGTCAGGACCGGGGCCGCCGCCCGGATCGCCGGCACCGCGGGCACGAAGACGTCGTCGACGAGCAGGATCGCCGCCCCCGCGTCCTCCAGCGAGAACGCGATCTCCGCGGGGCTCCAGCGGATGTTCACCGGCGTGACGACGCCGCCCGCCCACGGCACCGCGAACAGGTACTCGTGGTAGCGGTCGGAGTTGAGCGAGAGCATCGCGACCCGCTCGCCCGCGCCCACCCCGAGCGCGCGCAGGCCGCCCGCGAGCCGCGCCACGCGCTCCCGGCACTGCGCCCACGTCCGCACGCGGTCGCCGAGGATCGTCGCCGGCAGGTCGGGGGTCTGCTGCGCGGCGCGGTGCAGCGCCTGGGTGATCTCCACGATCGTCACTCCTCCTGCTGCCCGATGCCGTTGTCCGCGCGATGTGAACCGTGATTAGCTGGCGCTCGACAGTGAAGCACGTCACGACGCGGTGCGGAAGCGCCCGATTTGTCCTCGGGAAGGGGGCGCGGTGGGGCTCCGGACCGGGTGCTGGTGCGCCGAGCGGCGCGAATCCGGGTTCACTTCCTGTCGATGCGTGGTGCACCGTGGGTGACGGCGCGGTGCACCGCGGACGCCCGGCGTGAGCGCGGCCTCGGCGACGGTGCGCCGGCGACCCCGCGACCGTCGCCGGCAGATCCTCACCGCCGCGGCCTCGCGGTTCTGGTCGCTCGGCTACCACCAGGTCGGCATGGCCGACGTCGCCGCCGCGGTGGGCATCGCGCCGAGCGCCCTGTACCGCCACGTCCGGGGCAAGCAGGAGCTGCTGCTGGCGATCCTCGACGAGCACCTGGCGCGCATCGCGGCCGCGGTCGACGAGCCCGACCTGCTCGAGCGCCTCGCCGCCCTGGCCCTCGAGCGGCGCGAGTTCGGGCTGCTCTGGGAGCGCGAGTCCGGGCACCTGCCCGCGGAGGCGCGCCGCGCGATCCGCCACCGGCTGCGCGCCGTGGCCGGGGTCGTCGACGCCCACGGCGCCGACCCCGACCCCGACCGCGCCGACCTCCGCGCCTGGGC
>CADCTH010000493.1 GCA_902805495.1 uncultured Actinomycetospora sp. | reverse complement strand
CGCGCCCGGACCGACGTGCTCGACCCGGCGCACCGACTCGCCGGCGGCGACGGCCAGCCGGGCCGCGAGGCGCCGGCCCACCAGCTCGCGGTCGTCGTCGGGCTCGCGGACCTCCGTCGGCGCCGGCACCGCCCGCCCCTGCCGGACGTTGTCGGCGAACGGGACGAGCCGGTCGTGCCACAGGCGCTCGACCTGCTCGCGCAGCGCGCCCGCCGCTCCCGCGTTCTCCAGCCACACGTCGGCGGCCGCCCGGCGCGCCGCGGCGTCGGCCTGGGCGGCCATGCGGGCGCGGGCGTCCTCGACGGTCATGCCGCGGGTGTCGACGAGGCGCGTCACCCGGACGTCGACCGGGGCGTCGACCACGATGACCAGCGCGAACGCCGCGCCCATCCCGTTCTCGACCAGCAGCGGGACGTCGTGCACGACCACCGCGTCCTCGTCGGCCTCGGCCACCATCTCCGCGGTCCGCGCGCCGATCCGGGGGTGGAGGATCGCGTTGAGCTGCTGGCGCTTGGCGTCGTCGCCGAACACGACGCGGCCCAGGGCCGGCCGGTCGAGGGCGCCGTCGGCGTCGAGCACCTGGTCGCCGAACGCGGCGACGACCTCCGCCAGCCCCTCGGTGCCCGGCTCGACCACGTCGCGGGCGATGCGGTCGGCGTCGATCACCACCGCGCCCAGCTCGGTCAGCGTCTCCGCGACCGTCGACTTGCCCGCCCCGATCCCGCCGGTCAGTCCGAGCCTCAGCACCCCGCCAGTCTGCCCACCGCGCGGACACATCACTCGACCCGGGGTCGAGAGTCTACGGCGAGTTCTCTCACGCCTCGTGCGTCACACCGCTATCATCGCGCCTCACCTGCACCACACCCCAACGCCGAGGAGTCGCGCGTGTTCCGTCCACGCCCCGCCGGTCGCCACCGCCTCGGCGCGCCCGGCCTGGTCTGGTGCCGCGCCCTCCCCCAGGTCGCCGCCGCCCTCGCCGCACCGCACATCGCACGCCGGGGCCTCGTCGAGCGCCTCCTCGCGGGCTCCCGCCACCTACGCCCCGCCGTCGCCGGCCCCGCGCGGCGCTCGGCGCCGCGCGCCGCCGTCGCCTGACGTCCTCGCTGCTCGCTGCTCGCCCAACCACCCTCGCCCCGACGCAGCGAAGGCGTCGCTCGCTGCGTCCCACGCAGTCGAGGTGACCTTCGCCCGCGCGCGCCGGGTCCGCCGCCCGCGCCCGCCCGGTGATCAACGGGGACTTCGCGCGCGTAGAAGCAGCGAACAGCGCGTTCGCTGCCAACCCGGCGAACCCCGGCGAGCCCTGAGGAACGACGACGGGCCCCCACCCCGCGAGGGATGAGGGCCCGAGGTCGAGCAGGCGTGCTTCTCGATCAGCCGCCGGAGAGCTTCTCGCGCAGCGCGGCGAGCTGCGCGTCGTCGGCCAGCGCGCCGCCGCCGCTCTGCGAGGGCGGGCCCTGGCCCGGGTCCGCCTCGTCGTTGTCGCCCTCGTCGGAGGCGCCGCCGGCCGACGGCCCGCCCGAGGAGTAGTTGGCCGGCGCCGCCTCGGCGGCCTCGGCCTCCTGCTCCTGGGTGCGCTGCAGCTGCGCGATGTGCTGCTCGTAGCGGGCGTAGGCCGCCTGGTACTGGCGCTCCCACTCCTCGCGCTGCGACTCGTACCCCTCGCGCCACTCGCCGGTGTCCGGGTCGAAGCCCTCGGGGTAGATGTAGTTGCCCGCGTCGTCGTACTCGGCCGCCATGCCGTAGAGCGCCGGGTCGAACTCGGTCTCCGTGGTCATGCCCTCGTTCGCCTGCTTCAGCGAGAGGGAGATGCGGCGACGGTCGAGGTCGATGTCGATGACCTTGACCATGACGTCGTTGCCGACCTGCACGACCTGCTCGGGCACCTCGACGTGGCGCTCGGCCAGCTCCGAGATGTGGACCAGGCCCTCGATGCCCTCGTCCACGCGGACGAACGCACCGAACGGCACGAGCTTCGTGACCTTGCCGGGCACGATCTGGCCGATCTGGTGGGTGCGGGCGAACTGGCGCCACGGGTCTTCCTGCGTCGCCTTGAGCGACAGCGAGACCCGCTCGCGGTCGAGGTCGACGTCGAGGACCTCGACCTTGACCTCCTGGCCCACCTCGACGACCTCGGACGGGTGGTCGATGTGCTTCCAGGACAGCTCGGAGACGTGGACCAGACCGTCGACGCCACCGAGGTCGACGAACGCACCGAAGTTGACGATCGACGAGACCTGGCCGGACCGGATCTGGCCCTTGGCGAGCTGGTTGAGGAACTCGCTGCGGACCGCCGACTGGGTCTGCTCCAGCCACGCGCGGCGGGACAGGACCACGTTGTTGCGGTTCTTGTCCAGCTCGATGATCTTGGCCTCGATCTCCTTGCCCACGTAGGGCTGGAGGTCGCGGACGCGGCGCATCTCCACCAGCGAGGCGGGGAGGAAGCCGCGGAGGCCGATGTCGAGGATGAGGCCGCCCTTGACGACCTCGATCACGGTGCCCTTGACGGGCTCGTCGTTGTCCTTGAGCTGCTCGATCGTGCCCCAGGCGCGCTCGTACTGCGCGCGCTTCTTGGACAGGATCAGCCGACCCTCCTTGTCCTCCTTCTGGAGGACGAGGGCTTCGACCTCGTCGCCGACGGCGACGACCTCGTTGGGGTCGACATCGTGCTTGATGGACAGCTCGCGCGAGGGGATGACCCCCTCGGTCTTGTAGCCGATGTCGAGGAGGACCTCGTCTCGGTCGACCTTGACGATGGTTCCCTCGACGATGTCGCCATCGTTGAAGTACTTGATCGTCTCGTCGATGGCGGCGAGAAAGTCCGCTTCCGACCCGATGTCGTTGATCGCGACCTGAGGGCTGGTCGACGTCGGGGCGGTGTGGGTGTCGATGGACATACGGTGGACGGCTCCGGGAACATGGTCAGATCGAGCGTGCCAGGGACACCACGGAAGTGAGCCGTCGTCCTGACGCGTGCACCGGCGTACCCGCGAGCAGGACCGGAGACGAGGTATCGCCGCCCACCCGCTACCCGGAGGGCAACGCGAGCAGGGCGAGACCACTGACGTGGACCTTCATCGTAACCGCGTCCGACGCGGACCGGCAATCGGGGCACCCCGGACCCGTGCCCGGCGTGTCGTCCGGCTGCTCCCCCGGCGTGTCGCGTCCCGCGACCGTGCCAGGATGCCCCCCGTGCCGACGCCTCCCCCCGAGCCGCACGCGGGCGGGACGTCGGCCGGGGCGTCGGCGGAGGCGCTGCTCGGGACGACCGGCATCGCGCGCCGGGGCGTCGGTCCGGCGGAGTCGAGCGCGGCCAACCGCGCCTGGTGGGACGCCGACGCCGACGACTACCAGGCCGAGCACGGCGCGTTCCTCGGTGACGACGACTTCGTCTGGTGCCCCGAGCGGCTGCGCGAGCAGGACGCGCACCTGCTCGGCCCACCCGGGTCGCTGCGCGGGGCCCGCGTGCTCGAGAT
>CADCTH010000492.1 GCA_902805495.1 uncultured Actinomycetospora sp. | reverse complement strand
CTGCCGCTCGTCGTCGACCGACAGCTCCTGGCCCGGGTCGTGGTGCGGGGCGTTCTGCACCTCGTCCTTCGTGTACGGGACCTGCAGGTGCCCGTCGTCGTACTGCGCGGTCGCGAGCGGGACGAGCGAGACGTGGCTGCCGAAGAACCCCGTCTTCACCGCCGCCCACTCGGGACGCTGCGTCTCGTTGTCGAGGTAGACGGTCTCGACCTTGCCGAGCTTCTCCCCGCCTCGGCCGGTGACGTCGGCACCGGTCATCTGTCGGGGATCCGTGATGTTGACGGCCATGGCCGGAACTCCTCGGGAATGGAGAGCCCGGGGCGCGCGGATACCCCGCGCCATCCGTTCGCGGACAGGCGGGCAGCACCGCGCGCACGCGGGCGGGATGTTCGGGTGGTCACGGCGGCCCGCCCGGTTCTGGACGAGAACGGCGGTGCGCGGTGACCGCCGGCGCGGCGATGAAAATCCGCCCGCGTGGGTCACGGGGTGGCCGGTGCGGCGCGCGCTGAACCCTCCCGACGGCGCGGCGATCGGAGCAATTCGGGCATCCCCGATGCGTCGGGACCCTTCCCTTGGCCCCGGCGAAGATCCTCGCGCAGAACCCGGACATGGGCTACGTCTGCCAGGCCAACCGCGCCTTCCTGGGCCGCGCCGTGGGGTGGTGCCTCGCGCGCGGCATCGACCAGTTCCTCGACCTCGGTTCCGGGGTGCCGACGGTCGGCAACGTCCACGAGATCGCCCTCGCCCGCCGCCCCGACACCCGCGTGGCCTACGTCGACTTCGAGCCCGTCGCCGTCGCCCACGCCCGGGAGCTGATCGAGGGGCTCCACGGGGTCACCGTCACCCGCGCCGACATGCGCGGTCCCGACCACGTGCTCGCCGCGCCGGGCGTGCACGACCTGCTCGACCTGACCCGCCCGGTGGCCCTGCTGACGGTCGCGGTCCTGCACTTCGTCCCCGACCCCGCGCTGCCCGCGATCCTCGCCCGGTACCGGGAGGCGCTGGCGCCGGGCAGCGTGCACGTCATCACCCACGGCAGCGCCGACCACGACGACCCCGAGCTGGCGGCCCGCACCCGCGCCATCCAGGACGGCTACCGCGGCAGTGCCACCGAGGTCGTGCTGCGCAGCCGCCCCGAGATCGCCGCGCTGCTGGGCAGCCACGGGCCGGTGGCGCCGGGGATGGTCGACATCGTCGATCGGCCGGAGTCCGACCCGGGCGCGCGCCCCACGGGCGGCTACGCCGCCGTCGCCACGATGAGCTGAGCGGCGGCGGGCAGGATCGATCTCTCCGCCGTACCCAACGTATAGCGGACCACGGGTCTTGCGGCAAGACCCGGGTCGTTCTCCAGAATCGTCGACCTCCACCGGGATCGATTCCAGGAAAGAGGCCCGTGTCGCACCGGGAACACGACGAAGAACTGCACGACGAACGCATCCACATCGCCGGTCTGCACGCCCGGCTCGACGCCGAACGGGCGCGGGCGAAGGCCCGCTACCGATCCGCGCTGAGCGGCGCCGGCGTCACGCCGACGGAACGGGACGTCGAGGTCCGCGCGGCGGCGACGGAGGTCCGGCGCCTGGACGTCGCGGACGACGGCCTGTGCTTCGGCCGGCTGGACAGCCTCACCGGGGAACGGTCGTACATCGGCCGGATCGGCCTGCTCGACCCCGACGACGATTATGCGTCCCTCCTGCTGGACTGGCGGGCGCCCGCGTCGCGGCCGTTCTACACCGCCACCGGGGCGCACCCCGAGGGCGTGCGGCGGCGGCGCCAGTTCCACACCCGGGGGCGCCGCGTCGAGGACTTCACCGACGAGGTGCTCGGCCGGGTGGGCGGGGACGACGGAGCTGACGCCGGGGGCGACGCGGCGCTGCTCGCGGCGGTGAACGCGCCGCGGGGCGAGGGCATGCGCGACATCGTCGCGACGATCCAGGCCGAGCAGGACGAGATCATCCGGCTCGACCACCCCGGGGTGGCGGTGATCGAGGGCGGCCCGGGCACCGGCAAGACCGTGGTGGCGCTGCACCGCGTCGCGTACCTGCTCTACACGCGGCGCGAGCGCATGGAGCGCCACGGTGTGCTCGTCGTCGGGCCCCACCCGACGTTCCTGCACCACATCGACCGCGTCCTGCCCTCGCTGGGCGAGTCGGACGTGGTGTTCACGACCACGGGCGGCCTCGTGCCGGGCCGGCGCGTCACCGCCGAGGACACCCCCGAGGCGGCGCGGCTCAAGGGCTCGCCGGCGATCCTCGACGTGCTCGCGGCCGCGATCGCCGATCGGCAGCAGGTCCCGGCCGAACCGCTGCCCATTGCGCTCGAGGACGTGACGGTGCGCATCGACGCCGCCACCGCGGAGTGGGCGCGGGACGAGGCGCGGGCGAGCGGGCTGCCGCACAACTCCGCGCGCGCAGTGTTCACCGACGTCGTCACCTACGTGCTCTCCGAGCGGGCGGCGTCGCGCATCGGGCGGGGCTGGGTGACGCGGGCCGACCGGGACGCGTGGGAGCAGCTGCGCGCCGACGTGCTCGCCGAGCTCGCGGAGAGCGCGGCGTACGCCGCCGCGCTCGACGCGCTCTGGCCCGTCCTGACCCCCGAGACCCTGCTGGCGCCGCTCGACGAGGCGGCGGCGCGGCTGCGCGCGGCCGGGGCGGACCCGGCGCTGGGGCGCGCGGACGGCGCCGCCTGGACGGTGTCGGACGTGCCGCTGCTCGACGAGCTGGTCGACCTGCTGGGCCCCGACCCGGCCGCGGAGGCGGCGGAGCGGGCGACGGCCGAGCGGGAGCAGCGGGCGGACGCCGCGTACGCCGCCGGCGTGATGGACATCCTGACCCTCGACCGCGAGGAGCTGGACGAGGACCTCGGCGTGCGCGTCGAGGACCTGATCCACGCCGAGGGCCTGGGCGAGCGCTTCGTCGAGCGCGACACCCGCGACCTCGCCGAGCGCGCCGCCGCGGACCGCGACTGGACCTACGGGCACGTGGTGGTCGACGAGGCCCAGGAGCTGTCGGCGATGGACTGGCGGGTCCTGATGCGGCGCTGCCCGAGCCGCTCGTTCACCGTCGTCGGCGACCTCACCCAGCGGCGGTCGAGCGCCGGCGCGACGTCGTGGGGCGAGGTGCTGGAGCGGTACGTGCCGGGGCGCTGGGTGTACCGGTCGCTGACGGTCAACTACCGCACCCCCGCGGAGATCATGGCGGTGGCGGCCGCGGTGCTCGCCGAGTTCGCGCCCGACGTCCGGCCGCCCGACTCGGTGCGCGCCTGCGGGGTGCCGCCGTGGTCCCGGCAGGTCACCGACGACGAGCTGGCCGGCGCCGTCGAGGACTTCGTGCGCGACGAGGCGGGCCGCGAGGGGACGAGCGTGGTGATCGGGCCGCCGTCGTCGTCCGTCCCGGGCGCGGTGCCACCGGCCGAGACGAAGGGCCTCGAGTTCGACGCCGTCCTCGTCGTCGACCCCGACCGCATCCTCGCCGACGGCCCGCGCGGCGCGGCCGACCTCTACGTCGCGCTCACCCGCGCCACGCAGCGCCTCGGGGTCCTGCACCGGGGACCGCTGCCGCGGCCCCTGCGCGGGCTCGCCGACGTGGGGACGCCCGCCGGCGCCGGCTGACCGGTCAGTCCCCGCGCCGGGGGTGGTAGTCGTTGGCCACGGCCTCGGCGGCGAGCAGGGCCGCGAGGTCGGGGTCGGACGGCGTGCCGGTGGGCGCCTCCGACGCCTCGTCGATGGGCTGGTCCGGGGGTGCTGCCTCGGGGGTCATCCGCGTCTCCTCGCCGGTCGCCGGGGCTCCCAGCCTGCCCGATGCACCGGGCATCGCGACAGTGGTGCACTGTCCCGGTGACGCACGGACGGGCGACGGTGTCGACCGCGGGCTGGCGGGCCGCCGGCGCGGCGTTCCTGCTGGCGATGGGCGGCATCCACCTCTACCTGGTGTTCCACGGCACCGGCGGGGTCCTCGGCGACCTGTTCGTGCTCAACGCGATCGGTGGGCTGGTGCTGGCGGTCGCGATCGTGGTCGCCCGCGGACGGCTCGTGCCGGTCGCGACCGTGCTGGGCCTGCTGTTCCTCGGCGGGTCGTGGCTGGCGCTCGTGCTCGCCCTGACCGTCGGCCTCTTCGGCATCCGCTCGAGCCTCGACTACGACCTCGCGCCGACCACGCTGGTCGTGGAGACCGTCGGCACCGTGGTCCTGGCGATCACCACCGTGCTGGTGCTCCGCCGGCGAAGGGCCTGACGGGTCGCGTCGTTGCCCGCGCCGGACGGGCGTGCTTGTGTTCAGCGCGTGACCGCCGGGGCCGAGTACGACGCCGTCGTCGTCGGCGCCGGCTTCAGCGGTCTCGCGGTGCTGCACCTGCTGCGCGAGCAGGGTCTGCGCGTGCGGGCCTACGACGCGGCGGGCGACGTCGGCGGGACGTGGTGGTGGCACGCCCACCCCGGTTCGCGGCTCGACACCGAGTGCCACCTCTACCAGTACGCGTTCTCCGAGCCGCTCTTCCGCGAGTGGGGCTGGAGCGAGCGCTACCCCGCCGGGTACGAGGTGCAGCGCTGGTTCCGGTTCGCCGCCGACCGCCTCGGGCTGCGCCGCGACGTCGAGCTCGCGACGACGATCACCGGCGCGCACCACGACGGCGAGCGCTGGACCGTGCGCACCGACCGGGGCGCGGTGGTGCACGCCCGGTCGCTCGTCACGTGCACGGGACGCCGGCCGCGGGAGGCGGCGGTCGACGTCACCGGTTTCGCCGGCACGGTGCTGCGCACGGCGTCGTGGCGCGAGGACCGCCACGACCTGACCGGCCGCCGGGTCGGGGTGCTCGGCACGACCGGCGCCGCGATCCAGCTCGTCCCGTGGATCGTCGACGCGGTGGCGCACCTGACCGTCGTCGCCGACCACCCGCGGGACGTCGCGCGCCGCGACAACCCCCACTACGGCTGGCGGGAGCGCGACGCCTACCGCGCCCGGTTCGCCGAGCTGCGCGACGGCCCGCCGCCCACCGCGCCGGCCCCCGACCGCGACGCGATGCGCGCCCGCCTCGCCGACCCGCGCCTCGCCGCGCTCCTGGTGCCCGCGGACGCCCCCGGTCCGGTCGCCCTGGACGACGGGTGGCTCGACGCCGTCGGCCGCGGCGACGTCGACCTCGTCGGCGCGGGCGACGCGCGCGTCGTGCCCCGGGGCCTGGAGCTCGCCGACGGCACGGTCCGCGAGCTCGACGTCCTGGTCGTCACCGACGACCCCGACGCCGGTCCGCCCGCCCACGACGACCTCGGCCTGCCCGCCGACCACCCGGCGCTGTTCACCGTCGCCACCCCGGGCCCCGGCGGCGTCGCGTGCCGGCACCTGGAGCGCGAGGCCGAGCGCGTGGCGGCGGCGGTCACGGCGGAGATGACGGAGATGACGGAGGTGGCGCGGTGACCGGCGAACTGCGGGCGATCGGGACGGTGACGTCGACGCTCACCGACCGCGCCGCCGCGCCCCGCCAGGCCGACGAGGGCGCCCCGGACGCCTGGATCGTGCTCGACGACGACGTCGCCCCGGCCGCCGCGGACATCCGGGCCGGCGACGAGCTGGTCGTGGTGACGTGGCTGCACGAGGCCGACCGCGACGTGCTCGTCACCCACCCCCGCGACGACACGACCCGGCCCCCGACCGGCGTGTTCAGCACCCGCTCCCCCGACCGCCCGAACCCGCTCGGCCTGCACACCACCCGGGTGCTCGAGGTCGACGGCGTCCGGCTCCACGTGGACGCGCTCGAGGCCCTCGACGGCACGCCCGTCGTCGACCTCAAGCCCGTCCTGCCCACACGAACCCAGGAGCGCTGACGTGCGCGTCGCGACGCTGTCCCGCTACCCCGTCAAGTCGATGCTCGGCGAGCAGCTGGAGGAGGCCGACCTCGGCGCCGCAGGCGTGCCGCTCGACCGGCGCTACGGGCTGCTCGACGCCGCCACGGGCTACGTCGCCACCGCCAAGCACCCGCGGCTCTGGCGGCGGCTGCTGCAGTACTCCGCGGCCGTCGCGGGCGACCGCGTACAGGTCACCGCGCCGGACGGGCACTCCCGCGACGTCGACGACCCACGCCTCGCCGAGGAGCTCACCGCCGACCTCGGGCGCGCCGTCACCGTCGCCGCCGCCCGGCCCGCCGGGTCGGAGGTGGAGCGACCCGACCCCGAGGACGTGCTCGCGCACGGGGTGGAGGCCACGGTCGCCGCGCCGACCCTCGAGATCTCGATGGGCAGCGCCGCGGACACGTTCGTCGACTACGCGCCGGTGCACCTCGTCACCACCACGACGCTGGCGCACCTGGGGATGGACCCGGCGCGCTACCGGCCGAACCTCGTCGTCGAGGCCGACACCGACCCGTTCGCGGAGACCGGCTGGGTGGGCCGCGAGCTCACCGTCGGCGGGGCGACGCTGCGGGTCGTGCTGCCCACCCCGCGCTGCTCGGTGCCCACGCTCGAGCACGGCGACCTGCCCCGCGCCCCCGAGGCGCTGCGCCCGCTGCTGACCGCGAACCGCGTCGACGTCCCCGGCTTCGGCGTCCTGCCCTGCGCGGGCGTCTACGCGGAGGTCGTGCACGGCGGTCCGGTACGCCGCGGGGACGCGGTGGTGCTGCGGTGAGCAGCCACGGAGCGCCCATCCACGGAGCACCCATCCACGGTGCGCACTGGGGCACGTTCCGCCCGAGGGTCGAGGACGGGCGGCTCACCGCGGCCGTGCCCTTCGAGGGCGACCGCGACCCCTCGCCGCTGCTGGGGTCGGTGCCCGGCGCGGTGCACGCGCGCAACCGCGTCACGCGGCCCGCGGTGCGCGCGTCGTGGCTGGACGGCACGGGCGGGCGCCGGGGCGCGGACCCGTTCGTCGAGGTCCCGTGGGCCACCGCGCTCGACCTCGTCGCCGACGCGTTGGCGACCACGCGGGAGCGGCACGGGCCGCAGGCGATCTTCGGTGGGTCGTACGGCTGGTCGAGCGCCGGGCGCCTGCACCACGCCAAGACCCAGCTCAACCACTTCCTGGCCTGCCTCGGCGGCTACGCCGGCCAGGTCTCCAACTACAGCTACGGCGCCGCCGACCGCCTGCTCCCCCACGTCCTCGGCGACGCCTCCGCGGTCACCGGGCAGGTCGCGACGTGGGACGACATCGCCGCCGAGACCGACACGCTGCTGATGCTCGGCGGCGCCCCGGCCAAGAACGTGCAGATGGAGTCCGGCGGCACCGGCGACCACACCGCGCGGGAGGGCCTGGCGCGCGTGCTCGCGGCGGGCACGCGGATCGTCAACGTCAACCCGGTGTGCAGCGACGCCCCCGACCACCCGGGCGTGACGTGGGTGCCGATCCGCCCGAGCAGCGACACCGCGCTGCTGCTGGCGCTGATGCGCCGCCTCGACGCCGACGGCGCGGTCGACGAGGAGTTCGTCGCGCGCTGCACGGTCGGCGACGCGCGGCTGCGGGCCTACCTGCGCGGGCGCACCGACGGCGTCGACAAGACCCCCGCGTGGGCCGAGGCGATCACCGGCGTCCCGGCCGCGACGATCACCGACCTCGCGCACCGCCTGCGGTCCGGGCGCACGCTGGTCACCGCGACGTGGGCGCTGCAGCGCGCCGAGCACGGGGAACAGCCGTACTGGGCGGTGATCGCGCTCGCCGCCTACCTCGGCCAGATCGGGCGCCGCGGCGGTGGCTTCGGCTTCGGCTACGGCTGCGTCGCCCGCACCGGCAGCACGTACCGGCCGTTCGGCACGCCGTCGTTCGCGGCGCGGTGGAACCCGTGCCCGGTGCGCGTGCCGGTCGCCCGGCTCGCGGACGCGCTGCTGCACCCCGGCGAGCCCTACGACTTCGACGGCGCCGTGCACCACTACCCCGACGTCCGGCTCGTCTACTGGGCCGGCGGCAACCCCTTCCACCACCACCAGGACCTCAACCGGCTCGCCCGCGCCTGGCAGCGCCCCGACACCGTGGTCGTGCACGAGCCCTGGTGGACCCCGACCGCGCGGATGGCCGACATCGTCCTGCCGGCCACGACCACCCTGGAGCGCGACGACATCGCCGCCACCTCCGGCGACCCGTGGCTCGTCGCGATGCAGCGCGCCGTCGACCCGCCCGGCGAGGCCCGCAACGACCGCACGATCCTCGCCGCGCTGGCCGGGCGTCTCGGGGTCGCCGAGGACTTCACCGGCGGCCGCGACGACGCCGCCGCCCTGCGCGCGATGTACGACGACGCCCGGCGCTCCGCCGCCCGGCACGGCCACGAGCTGCCCGACTTCGACGCGTTCTGGGCCGTCGGGCACTTCCGCTACGACCTCCCCCCGCCCCCGCCCCCGTACGCGGAGTTCCGGCGCGCTCCCGACGCGGCACCGCTGGCCACGCCCTCGGGCCGCATCGAGCTGTTCTCGGCGACGATCGACGGGTTCGGCTACGACGACTGCCCGGGCCACCCGACCTGGCTGCCGCCCACCGAGTGGGCCGGCACCGCGAGCACCGGCGCGCCGATCCACCTCCTGTCGCCCCAGCCGGGCACGCGGCTGCACAGCCAGCTCGACATGGCCGGGGTCAGCGCCGCCTCGAAGGTCGCCGGCCGCGAGCCCTGCGTCGTGAGCCGGGACGACGCGGCGGCGCGCGGGATCGCCGACGGCGACGTGCTGCGCGTGTGGAACGCGCGCGGCGAGACCCACGTCGGCGCCGTGGTGTCCGACGACGTCGTGCCCGGCGTGGCGCTGCTGGCCACCGGCGCCTGGTGGACCCCGCTGGACCCCGCGCAGGACGACAGCGCCGAGCTGCACGGCAACCCCAACGTCCTGACCCGCGACGTGCCGACCTCGCGGCTCGCGCAGGCGACGACCGCGCAGTCGGTACTGGTGCAGATCGCGCGGGTCGCGGGCACGGCGCCCTACCGCGACCCGCACGCGCTCCCGGCGTTCGCCGCGACGGCGCCGGCCGCCTCGACGGGCACCGACCAGGCCCCGTCGCGGAACGTCGCGGACTCGGTGACGACGGCGGCGAGCAGCGCGGCGGGCGTGACGTCGAAGGCGGGGTTGTAGACGGGCGTGTCCGGCGGCGCGGTCGGCACGCCCGCGAACGCCCGGACCTCGTCGGGCGCGCGCTCCTCGATGACGATCTCCGCGCCCGAGGCGGTGGCGTGGTCGACGGTGGTGTCGGGCGCGACGACCACCACCGGCACCCCGCTCTGCGCCGCCGCGCACGCCAGCGCGTAGGTGCCGATCTTGTTGGCGGCGTCGCCGTTGGCCGCCACCCGGTCGGCGCCGACCACCACGGCGTCGACGAGCCCGCGCGCGATCGCCGAGGCGCCCGCGGAGTCGACGCACAGGCGGTGCGGCACGCCCATCTCGCGCAGCTCCCAGACGGTCAGGCGCGCGCCCTGCAGCAGCGGGCGCGTCTCGCAGGCCAGCACCTCGGCGACGAGACCGCGGTCGGCGAGCTCGTGCACCGCGCCCAGGCCCGTGCCCCGGGCGACGGTGGCGAGCGCACCGGAGTTGCAGTGGGTCAGCACCCGCAGCGGCCGCCCCGGGCACAGCTCGGTCAGGAGGTCCGCGGCGCGCCGCCCGAGCCGGCGGTTGGTGGCCTCGTCCTCGTCGAGCAGCGCGCGCGCCGCGGCGACCACCGCGTCGGCGCCCTCGTCGAGGCGCGCGAGCGCCCGCTCGACACCGCGGCGCAGGTTCACCGCCGTCGGGCGGACCGCGGCCACCCGCTCCGCCTCGGCGCGCACCCGCCAGGGGTCGTCCGGGTGCCGGCGGGCGGCGAGGGCGACGCCCAGCGCGCCCGCCGCGCCGAGCGCGGGCGCGCCCCGGATCGTCAGGTCCGCGACGGCCGCGACGAGCTCGTCCACGCTCGCGAGCCGCAGGATCCGGTACTCGCCGGGCAGGGCGCGCTGGTCGATCGCGGTGACCGCGCCCCCGTCGGTGCCGTCCCAGTCCACCGTGCGCGCCGTGCTCACGGTGCTCACGCGTGCCCCGCGTCGTGCGCCGCGTCGTCGGGGTGGGCGTGGGCGACGACGGACAGGAACCGGATCGGCAGGGTCAGCAGCTCCCGGGGACCGTGGACACCCTCGCCGTCGAGCTGCAGCGCGTCCCCGGGGTGCAGCGTGTAGCTCGACGCGCCGTGCCCGTAGACCATCGAGCCCTCGAGCACGTAGAGCAGCTCGGTGCCCGGGTGCTGGAACAGCGGGTACACCTCGCTGCGCTCGGTGAGGCTCACGAGGTGGGCCTCCATGCGCTGGTGCGGGCCCCGCAGGCCGCCGAGCAGCGTGTAGTCGTGCCCCACGCGCGTGCCGCGGGCGACGATGCGCGCGCCCGCCCCGGCCGGGGTGTGCACGGCCTCGCGCGGGCCCTCCGCGCCCCGGAAGAAGGCCGTCACCGGCACGTCGAGCGCCTCGGCGAGCCCGGCGAGCGTGGTGAGGCTGCAGTAGATCTGCGCGTTCTCGATCTTCGACAGCGTGGCCTTGGAGATGCCGGCGCGCGCGGCGACCTCGGCGACCGTCGACCCGCCCAGGCGGCGCAGTTCGCGGACGCGCACCGCGATGGCCTGCTCGAGCCAGCCCCGGGCGTCGGCGGGGCCGGCGATCTCGCGCGCGGCGGGTCCGGGCGGCGGGTCCGGGACCTCGCTCACCGGTCGGGCCATCACGCGACCCTAGCGACCCGCACCCGGGATCCAGGACGTCCCGGCCAGCGGCACGCGGGCCATCGCCGCGGACTCGACGGTCAGCGCGACGAGGTCCTCGGGCTCGAGGTGGCGCACGTGGGCCTTGCCGCAGGCGCGCGCCAGCGTCTGGGCCTCCATGGTCAGCACGCGCAGGTAGTTCGCGAGCCGGTGACCGGCCTCGACGGGGTCGAGGCGGGCGGCGAGCTCCGGGTCCTGCGTGGTGATGCCCGCCGGGTCGCGGCCGTCCTGGAAGTCGTCGTAGTAGCCCGCGCCCGACCCGAGCGCCTCGTACTCCTCGGCGTACTTCGGGTCGTTGTCGCCCAGGGCGATCAGCGCCGCGGTGCCGATGGCCACCGCGTCGGCCCCCAGCGCCATGGCCTTCGCGACGTCGGCGCCGGTGCGGATGCCGCCGGAGACGATGAGCTGCACCTTGCGGTGCACCCCGAGCTCGCGCAGCGCCTGCGCGGCCTGCGGGATCGCGGCGAGGATCGGGATGCCGACGTGCTCGATGAACACCTCCTGCGTGGCGGCCGTCCCGCCCTGCATCCCGTCGACGACCACGACGTCGGCGCCCGCGGCCACCGCGAGCTTCACGTCGTAGTACGTGCGGGTGGCGCCGACCTTGACGTAGATCGGCTTCTCCCAGTCGGTGATCTCCCGCAGCTCGCCGATCTTGATCGTCAGGTCGTCCGGGCCGGTCCAGTCGGGGTGGCGGCAGGCCGAGCGCTGGTCGATGCCCGGCGGGAGCGTGCGCATCTCGGCCACGCGGTCGGAGATCTTCTGGCCCAGCAGCATCCCGCCGCCGCCCGGCTTGGCCCCCTGGCCGAGCACGATCTCGATGGCGTCCGCGGCCCGCAGGTGGTCCGGGTCCATCCCGTAGCGGCTCGGCAGCAGCTGGTAGACCAGCGTCTTCGACTCGCCGCGCTCCTCGTCGGTCATGCCGCCGTCGCCCGTGGTGGTCGAGGTGCCGACCTCGCTGGCACCGCGGCCGAGGGCCTCCTTGGCCTGGGCCGAGAGCGCGCCGAAGCTCATGCCGGCGATCGTCACCGGGATGTCGAGGTGCAGCGGGCGCGTGGCGTGCCGGTCGCCGAGGACGACGTCGGTGTCGCAGCGCTCGCGGTAGCCCTCGAGCGGGTAGCGCGACATCGACGCCCCGAGCACCAGCAGGTCGTCGAAGTGCGGCACGGCGCGCTTGGCGCCCCAGCCGCGGATGTCGTAGACGCCCGTGCGGGCGGCGTGCTGGATGGCGGCGATGGTGGCGCGGTCGAACGTGGCCGACTCGCGCAACCCCCGCTCGGCGGGGTCCTTCATGGTCAGTAGCTCCCGTGGTCGCCCGTGAAGTGGTAGAGCCCGCGCGCCGAGCCGAAGCGGCGGAACTCCGCCGGGTCGTGGTCGAGGCCCGCAGCGGTCAGGAGCTCGCGGAGCTCGGCGAGGTGCTCGTCGCGCACCGGCTTCTCGACGCAGTCCGCCCCGAGCGTGCCGGTGCGCCCGCGGACGTAGAGGCGGGCCTCGTAGATCGAGTCGCCGAGCGCGTCGCCCGCGTCGCCGCACACCACCAGGCGCCCGGCCTGGGCCATGAACGCGCCCATCGCGCCGATGTCGCCGCCGACCACGATGTCGATGCCCTTCATCGAGATCCCGCAGCGCATCGACGCCCGGCCCTCGACGACGAGCAGCCCGCCGCGTCCCGTGGCGCCGGCCGCCTGCGATGCGTCGCCGCGCACCCGCACCGAGCCCGACATCATGTTCTCGGCGACCCCGTTGCCGGCCGAGCCGTCGACGACGACGCGCCCGCGCTGGTTCATCCCGGCGCAGAAGTAGCCGGCGTGGCCGCGCACTCCGACGTCGATCTCGTCGTGGACGCCCGCGGCGATCGAGTGCGCGCCGTGCGGGTGCAGCACCTCGTAGGACGTCGCGGTGGGGGCGTGCAGCTCGGCGTTGAGCGCGCGGACCCCGACCTCGGCCAGGTCGATGGTGACCGGCTGCGGAGCGCGCTCCTGCGCCTCGGCGCGGCTCAGCGCCCCCACGTGTAGACCTTGCCGGGGTCGGGCTCGAAGATGCGCGCCTCGTCGATCCCGGGGAGGTCGGCCAGGGCCCGGAACTCCGAGGCCATCGCCACCCACCGCGGGTGCTCGGCGATCACGGCGGGCTTGCAGGCGATCTCGTCGCGCACGACGGCGAAGCCCTCGGCGGTGGTGACGAGCAGCGTGTAGAAGCCGTCGAAGGTCTCGCCGAGCCGCAGCAGGGCCTTCTCCAGGTCGTCGCCCTCGGCGAGGCAGGCCGCGACGAAGCGGGCGCCGACCTCGGTGTCGTTCTCCGAGTCGAAGGACACGCCCTGGCGCCGCAGCTCGCGGCGGATGGTGGCGTGGTTGGAGAACGAGCCGTTGTGCACGAGGCACTGGTCGGCGCCGACCGAGTACGGGTGGCAGCCCTCCGGGTTGATCGCCGACTCGGTGGCCATGCGGGTGTGGGCGACGCCCTGCCAGCCGCTGACCTCGCGCAGCCCGTAGGTCCGCGCCAGGTCCTGCGGGTGCCCCGCGCCCTTGTAGACGACCAGCTCGTGGCCGCTGCCGACGACGAGCGCGTCGGGGGCGGCGGCCACGGCCGCGGCGGTCAGCGCGTCGACGTCGACCGGCGCCGTGACCACGGTGGTGTCCCCCGCCGGCTGCACGCGGACGTCCGGGGCGCCGGGCAGCAGCGTGGCGACGGTGGCCGCCAGGTCACCGGGCGCGCGCAGCACCGACACCGCGGTGTGCCCGGCGGGGTTGCGCGTCTCGTCGCCGTAGACGGCGATGCCGACCGAGTCGGGGCCGCGCTCGGACACGCCGCAGAGCATGTCGTCGAGCAGGCGCCCGAGCATCGGGTGCAGCTCGGGATCGCGGAGGTGGAGACCGATGATGCCGCACACGGGCCGGTCCTTCCTGCGGTCGGTGACTACTGCTGCGAAACTACGTTGCTCGCCACGAAACGTCGAGACGCCCAGGTGTACGCGTCGAGGACGCTTATCGCGTAGACGAACAGCCCGCCCGCCAGGCGCCCGACCAGCGAGATCTCCGGGGTCGTGAGCTGCCAGGTGACGACGCCGAGCAGCACCGTGTAGAAGGCGAACACCAGTCCCCGCACCGGCATGCGGGCGAGCACGTGCCCGGCGCCGGGCAGCACGACGGCGACGAGCAGCACCATCCACGGCCGGACCCGCATCACGCCCCCGTCCCCGCCGGCGCGGTGATCGCGTCCCCGACCCGGTCGCCGATCTCCTCCAGCACGGCCACGGCGCGGACGACCGCGTCGGCTTCGACGCGGGCGCGGTCGAACACCGCCCGCCGCGCGGTCCGGTAGCTGGTCTGGTCGCCCTCGGCCACGAGGAGCACCACCCGGAGCCCGCGGCGCCCCACCCCGACCTCCTTGGTGGCCGGCTCGCCGAGCAGCGCCGTCGCCGGCGCGAGCACGGCGGTGGACGGGGCCCGGTCCGGGTCCGCGCAGGCCACGCGCACGGGGCGCGGGACGCCGGGCGGCGGGGCCAGCTCGTGCGGGAGACCGGCGTCCGGGGAGAAGAACTCGGTGCCGGTCGGGCGCCGCAGGACGTTGAGCGTGCCCCCGGCCGCCAGCGGGCGGTGCACGACGACCTCGACCCACAGGGCCGGCAGCTTGCGCAGGGTGACCGCGTCGACGACCACCCGCGCGGTCACCGGGCGCCCGTCGAGCCGTCCGGTGAGCACCGGGTAGCCGTGCTCGCCGTCGCCGGCGAGCCGCGCGTCGGCGAGCCGGGGCACCAGGTCGTCGAACACGTGGGCGCGCTCGTGGACGTCGGCGCGCCGCGCGCTCCGGTGCTGGACGGCGAGGGCGAGGACCGCGGCGGCGAGCACCACCAGGACGCCGGCCGTCGTGGGCGACACGGGTCAGTACCCCTGCGGCCGGGGCAGGTCCGCGGTGAACTGCGCGCCCCGGCGCACGTACTTGTACCGGCGCGCGACGAACCAGATCGACGCGAGCAGGTAGAAGGACAGGATCGAGATCAGCGCGGCGCCGTAGCCCAGGAACGTCGCGAAGAAGACGACGGCGGACAGCGCCGTCAGCGCGATCGCCGGCGCCGGGTGCAGCGGCAGCGTGTAGGCCCGCGGGATGCTCCCCTCCGGCCACAACCGGCGGAAGCGGATGAAGCTCGGGCCCATGAAGCTGTACATCAGCAGGCCCGACAGGATCGAGAAGGTGATCACGACCGAGAGCAGGGTCGGGTCGTCGAGCACCACCGGCAGCAGCGCGAAGGCGATCGCGACCGGGACGAGGAAGATGATCGCCCGGAACGGCGTGTGGTACCGCGGGTGCACCGCGCCGAACCACTCCGGCAGGTAGCGGTCGCGGCCCATCGAGAACCACGCCCGCGACGCGTCGTTGATGCAGCCGTTGGCCGAGGCCAGCGTGGCGCACAGCGTGCCGAGCAGCAGGAGCACCACCAGCACGTCGCTGCCCGAGAGCCGCGCGGCGTCGAACAGCGGTGTGATGGCCGTGCCGAGGTAGTGCCAGGGCAGGGTCCCGGCGCAGACGTACCAGGTCAGCGACGCCGCGATGATCAGCGTCATGATCCCCGCGAGGCTGCCCAGCGGCACCGACCGCGGCGCCGACCGGCACTCCTCCGCGGCCTGCGCGGTGCCCTCGATGCCCAGGTAGAACCACATGCCGAACTGGAAGGCCGCGATCACCCCGATCCAGCCGTAGGGCAGCGCGTTGGCGGCGTCGCCCGTGAGGCCGGCGAGGTCGAGCTCGGCCGACGGCGACCACGCCCGCAGGCCCACGAACAGCACGAGGATCGTGGCGAACGCGAAGCCGGTGATGACGAAGTTCAGCGTCAGCGACGCGAACACCCCGCGGTAGTTCAGGAAGGCCAGGGCGAGGATCGCCAGCACCGCGAAGGGGTACGGCGAGAGCTCCTGGTCACTGCCCATCAGCCCCGACAAGGTGGTCAGCAGGTAGCTCAGCACGTTGGCGTTGGCCGCCTCGAGCATCGTGTAGGCCAGCGTCAGGTAGAGCCCCACGTTGAACGCCATGAGCGGGCCGACCGTGTGCTTGGCCTGCGCGTACTGGCCGCCGGCGGCCGGGATGGCCGACGTGACCTCAGAGTTGATCATGACGATGCACGTGTAGAGCAGGCCGACGACCCAGCAGGCGACGAGGGCGCCGTACATGCCGCCCTTCTCGACGGCGAAGTTCCAGCCCATGTACTCGCCGACGAGCACGATCCCGACGCCCAGCGCCCAGATGTGCATCGGCGCCAGCACCTGGCGCAGCGCCGGCCGCTCCTGCGTCGACGTCGCGGTCCCGACGCCGGCCGGGGCGTCCTCGGTGGCGCTCACGCCGACCGCGCCGAGGTCGCGTCACCCGCGGGCCCCGCGGGTGGCGGGCCGTCGAGCGGGTCCGGGGCGTTGACCAGCGTCGCCTCGTCGTGGGTGCGGGCGACCCGCACCATGTCCACCAGCAGCCACGCCGCGATGAGCGCACTGAGCACCCAGGCGACGAGCTCCACCACGGCGACCGAGCTCACGGCGTCCTCCCGGTGTCGGTGTCCGACGTGCGGTCCGATGTGTGGCCCGAGGCAGGCGGACCGAACTTCTCCTCGACGACCTCGCGGTACTCGCGGAACGAGGTCCGGTAGACGAACGCGAGGTAGAGCGCCAGCAGCAGCGCCGTCCCGACCAGGGCGAGGACGTCGATGTCGTACTTGTCGTCGCTGGCCTGGTTGGCCTCCACGGCGGCCGCGATCGTGGCCAGGTCCGCGGTGCCCGAGTCGATCATCTTCTGGTACTGCACGCGCTCGCCCGGCGTCAGCGGCAGCTCCGCCAGCGGGCGGGGGTCGGCGGACGGGGTCTCCGCGGCCTCGGTGAGGTAGGTGGTGGCGAAGAGCGTCACGAAGATCAGGACGAGCACCACGGCCGCGTCGAGGAGCTGGCCGCGCACGGACTGCTGGGGCGGCCGGTACGCCGGCGCCGCCCCGGTCCCGGCGGAGGTCCCGGCGGGGGCACTGGCGGAGGTCCCGGCGGGGGTACCGGCGTCGTCGGTCACGAGGCACCTCCCGCCCGCGCCGCGCGCTGCGCGTCGAGGTTCTCGATGTCGGGGCGGTAGACCTGGTCCTGCGCCAGCCGGTAGCGCCGGACCAGCGCCAGGGCGGAGGCGGTGTTGAGCCCGCCGAGCGCGAGCATCGCCAGGCCGAGCACCACCACCAGGGCGGGTCCGGGCACCGAGGGCGCCGAGACCAGGAAGACGAACACGAGCACCACCCACATGGCGACCGTGCTACCGACGGCGAGGAGCCGGTCGCGGCGCACTAGGGCCGCGATGCGTTCGTCGAGCCGGTCGTCGGGACGAGCCATGACCGTGCCTCCGTCCACTGCGGCACCGGCGAGCAGCGGCTGCGGGCGCGGGTCGATGAGGGGTCCGTGCATTGGTCTCAAGGTGGGACCACGACCGCAGCCACGATAGGAGACCCACGCCACACCGTGTCAAGACCGCGTGAGGACCGACCTCAGCTGGCGGGCCACTCCGCGTCGTCCTCGGCGCCGAACACGATGATCCTCAGCTGCTGGCGCGAGCGCTCCAGGTGCGCCCGCATCGCCTCGGCCGCGCCGTCGGCGTCGCCCGCGCGCACGGCGTCGTAGACGGCCCGGTGGTCCCGGAGCGTCTCCTCCACCGGCTCGCGGAACGGCAGCAGGTCCCGCGGGCTGAACAGCTCGCCGCGGGCGGCCTCGATCGCCTCCTCGAGGCGCTCGTTGCGGGCGGCCCGGGCCAACGCGACGTGGAAGCGCGAGTCGGCCTGGCGGAAGGCGGTGCGCCCGATGACGTCGCGCAGCGCGTCCACGGCCTCGCGGACCGGGACGAGGCTGCTCTCGCTGTGGCGGCGCGCGGCGAGCACGGCGGTCTCGGTCTCGAGCGCGATCCGGAAGTCGAGGATGTCGTCCATCTCGCCGACCTGCTCCCGCATCCGCGCCCGCCAGGCCTCGGCGGGGCGGCGCAGCTCGGTGACGTAGGTGCCGCCGCTGGCGCCCCGCCGGACCTCGACGTAGCCGTCCTCGCGGAGCTGGCGGATGGCCTCGCGCAGGCTGATGCGGGCGACGCCCAGCTGCTCGGCCAGCTCCCGCTCGGCGGGCAGGCGCTCGCCCGGGCTGACGTCGCCGCGGTGGATCCGCATCCGGAGGTGGTCGGCCACGGCCTGCGCCAGCGTGGTGGACGTGACCTGCCGGGCCATGATCGCGAGGGTACCGCGGGCGTCACCCTCCGTGATCCGCTGGAGCACGGCCCGGTGTGACGGGGTTGACACCCCGACCCCGGCCCGGTTGCCTGACCAAAGGTCCTAAGACCACACCAACCAGGCCCGACATGGTCGTCGGTCGTCGCGACGGAGGAGGCCGGCATGGGTGACGCACAGGGCGATGCGCGCGGTGAGCTGCGGGAACGCGCCGAGGCCGACGGCATCGAGTTCTTCCTGGCGCTGTTCGTCGACCTCCACGGCAAGCCGTGCGCGAAGGCGGTGCCGTTCTCGTCGTTCGACCTGCTCATGGACGGGGGCGCCGGGTTCGCCGGCTTCGCCGCGGGCGACCTCGGGCAGTCACCGGCGGACCCGGACGTCCTCGCCGTCCCGGACCCCGCGTCGTACACCAAGCTGCCGTGGAAGCAGGGCGTCGCGGTGCTGCACTGCGACCCGCACGTCGACGGCCGCCCGTGGCCCTACGCGCCGCGCGTGATCCTGCGCCGCCAGCTGGACGAGCTGGCCGAGAAGCGCGGCTGGGTGTTCAAGACCGGCACCGAGCTCGAGTACAGCCTGCTGCGGCGCCGCGAGGACGGCGGCCTTGAGGTCGCCGACCCGCAGGACACCGCGGCCAAGCCCTGCTACGAGGTCAAGGGCCTCACGCGCATGTGGGACCACCTCTCGACGGTGTCGAAGGCGCTGAACACCCTGGAGTGGGGCAACTACGCCAACGACCACGAGGACGGCAGCGGCCAGTTCGAGAACAACTGGCACTACAGCGACGCGCTGACCACGGCCGACCGCGCGATCTTCTTCCGCTACATGATCCACATGCTGGCGCACGACGCCGGCATGGTCGCGACGTTCATGCCCAAGCCGTTCAGCCACGTCACCGGCAACGGCATGCACATCCACCAGAGCCTGTGGACCGGCGAGGGCGAGGCGCTCTTCGCCGACGACACCGACTCGCTCGGCATGTCCCGCACCGGCTACCACTACCTGGGCGGGCTGATCGAGCACGGCCGTGCGTCGGCCGGGATCATCTGCCCGACCGTCAACTCCTACAAGCGGATCGGTGTGGGCGCCCCCGCGTCGGGCTCGACGTGGGCGCCGGCCTACGTCGCCTACGGCGGCAACAACCGGTCGGTGATGCTGCGCGTGCCCGAGGGCGGGCGCGTCGAGCACCGGGGGGTCGACGGGTCGGCCAACCCGTACCTGGCCGCGACCGTGCTGCTCGCCGCCGGCCTCGACGGCATCGACCGGGAGATCGACCCGGGCGCGTGCACCGAGGACAACCTGTTCGCCCTCGGCCCCGACGAGGTCCGCGCCCGCGGCGTCAAGCACCTCCCGCGCACCCTCGACCGCGCGGTCGAGGAGCTGGTCACCGACGACGTCCTGCGGGCCGCCCTGGGCAAGACCTCGGGCGGCGACTTCGTCGACTACTTCGCCGCGGTCAAGCAGCAGGAGTTCGACGACTACCACGCCTCGGTCTCGGACTGGGAGGTCCGGCGCTACCTGACACAGGCGTGAGCGACCGACCACCCCTGCGCGGAAGGACCACTCGGTGAGCGCCCTCAACGGGAACGGGAACGGGCACCGGCGCGTGCGCGGCTACTCGGCGTGGAGCCTGCTGCGCCACGGGCTGGCGCACTCGCCGTGGCCGCGCGCCTGGCACGACCACGAGCTGCGCGGCAGCTACGACGCCGTGATCATCGGGGGCGGCGTGCACGGCCTCGCGACCGCGTACTACCTGGCGCGCGACCACGGGATGCGCAACATCGCCGTGCTCGAGCGCGCCTACATCGGCAGCGGCGGGTCGGGGCGCAACACCGCGATCCTGCGGTCGAACTACCTGACGCCCGAGGGCGTGCGGTTCTACGACCGCTCGATCAAGCTCTACGAGCACCTCGCCGCGGACCTGAACTACAACGTCATGTTCTCCCAGCGCGGGCACCTCACGCTGGCGCACAACGACGCCTCGCTGCGCACCATGCGCTGGCGCACCGAGGTCAACAAGCTGCAGGGCGTCGACTCCGAGGTGATCGACGCGGACCGGGTGAAGGAGCTGGTCCCGCACCTCGACACCTCGGACGAGACCCGCTACCCCGTCCTCGGGGCGCTGTACCACCCGCCGGGCGGCATCGTCCGCCACGACGCCGTCGTCTGGGGCTACGCGCGCGCGGCCGATGCGCACGGGGTGCACATCCACCAGCAGACCGAGGTCACCGGCATCGACGTCTCGCACGGCCGGGTCACCGGGGTGCGGACGAACCGCGGGCGCATCGCGACGCCGGTGGTCCTCAACGCCACCGCCGGCTGGTCGAGCCTGGTCTCGCACATGGCCGGGGTGGAGATGCCCGTGCAGACGTTCCCGCTGCAGGCGGCGGTGACCGAGCCGGTGCGCCCGTTCCTCGACACCGTCGTCGTGTCCGGGACGCTGCACGTCTACGTCAGCCAGACCGACCGCGGCGAGCTCGTCTTCGGCGCCAGCGTCGACCCCTTCGCGTCGTACTCGGTGCGCGGGTCGCTCGAGTTCACCGAGGGCATCGCCGGGCACGTCCTCGAGCTCATGCCCGCGCTGGCGCGGATGCGGCTGCTGCGCCAGTGGGCCGGGCTGTGCGACATGACCCCGGACTACTCGCCGATCATGGGCCCGACGCCGGTCGAGGGCTTCTACGTCGACGTCGGCTGGGGCACCTACGGCTTCAAGGCCGGACCCGTCTCCGGGGAGGCGATGGCCGCGTGCCTCGCCGAGGGCAAGCCGCCGGAGATCATCTCCGCCTTCGGGCTCGACCGCTTCCTCGAGGGACGCCTCGTCGGCGAGAAGGGCGCCGCCGCGGTGGGCCACTGACGCTGCCCGTCCCCCCTCCCCCCGTCGAGTCCGCCCGAGGTGATCCCCCCGTGATGCTGCTCCCCTGCCCCTGGTGCGGGCCCCGCAACGCCACCGAGTTCCGCTTCGGCGGCGCGGCCGGCTCGCGCCCCGACCCCGCGACGACGACGCCGGAGCAGTGGCGGCGCTACCTGTACTTCCACACCAACCCGCGGGGCTGGCAGACCGAGAGCTGGTACCACGCCGCGGGGTGCCGCCGGTTCCTCACCGTCGAGCGGAACACGCTGACCCACGAGGTGCGCTCGGCGCACGACGCCCGGGAGGACGCGCGATGAGCATCCTGCCCACGCTCCGGCGCGGTGCGAGGACCGGCGACACCGCCCCGATGCGGCTCCCGCGCCGGGACGGCGAGGTGATCGACCGGCGGCGCACCCTCGAGTTCCGGTGGAACGGCGCCCGGTACACCGGCCACCCCGGCGACACGATCGTCTCGGCGCTGGCCGCCGCGGGCGAGCGGGTGTTCTCGCGCAGCTACAAGTACCACCGTCCGCGGGGCCTGCTGACCGCGAACTACCTCGACCCGGGCTGCATGGTGCAGGTGGGCGAGGAGCCCAACGTGCGCGGCGCGCACCGCCTGCTCCGTGCCGGCCTCGACGTCAGCTCCCAGAACACCTGGCCGTCCCTGCGCTTCGACGTCAAGGCCGTGAACGGGCTCGCCGAGCGCTTCCTGGCGACGGGCTTCTACTACAAGACCTTCATCAAGCCCGAGCCCCTCTGGCCGCTCTACGAGAAGGTGCTGCGCACGTTCGTGCACGCCGGCGAGATCACCGCGGACGGCGACCCCGGGTACTACGACAAGCGCCACGCGCACCCCGACGTCGTCGTCGCCGGGGGCGGCCCGGCCGGGATGGCCGCCGCCGTGGCCGCGGCCCGGGCGGGCGCGTCGGTGATGCTCGTCGAGGAGGAGCACCAGCTCGGGGGTCACCTGCGCTGGGGCGGGCCGGACGAGCGGGCGCGCCTGGGCGAGCTCGCCGCGG
>CADCTH010000491.1 GCA_902805495.1 uncultured Actinomycetospora sp. | reverse complement strand
TGCGGTGCGTCGAGGTGCCGGACAGCTCGGCCTTGACCTTCGCGATGATCGAGTCGGTCGACAGGCCGTAGCGGTCGTGCAGGGTCGGCAGTGCGCCGGCGGCGAGGAACTCGTCGGGCAGCCCGATCTGGCCGAAGCGCGTGGCCACGCCGGCCAGGGCGAGGGACGTGGCGACGGCCTCGCCCAGGCCCCCGACGACGGTGTGGTTCTCGAGGGTCAGCACCAGCCGGTCGGAGCGGGCGGCCCGGGCGATCGCCTCGCGGTCCAGCGGCTTGATCGTCGGCACGTGCAGCACGGCGACGTCGACGTGGTCGGCCTCGAGGCGGGCGGCGGCCTGCAGCGCCCGCATCGTCATCAGGCCGGTGGAGATCAGCAGGACGTCGCGGCCGGTGCGCAGCTCGGCGGCCTTGCCGAGCTCGAAGCGGTAGTCGTACTCGTCGAGGACGGTGGGCACCGACCCGCGCAACAGGCGCAGATAGGTGGGGCCGTCGTGGTCGGCCAGCGCCGGCACGGCGGCCTCGATGTCGACCGAGTCGCAGGGGTCGACGATCGTCAGGTTGGGGCAGCCGCGCAGGATCGCGAGGTCCTCGGTGGCCTGGTGGCTCGGTCCGTAGCCGGTGGTGAGGCCGGGCAGCCCGCCGACGACGTTGACGTTGAGCCCGGGCTCGGCGATGTCGAGGCACAGGAAGTCGTAGGCGCGCCGCGTCGCGAACACCGAGTAGGTCGAGGCGAACGGGACCAGCCCGACCTCGGCCATCCCCGCGGCGGCGCCGAGCAGGACCTGCTCGGCCATGCCCATCTGGAAGAAGCGGTCCGGGTGGGCCGCGCGGAAGACGTGCATGTCGGTGTACTTGGCGAGGTCCGCCGAGAGGCCGACGATCTCGGGGCGCTGCTCGGCCAGGGCGGCGAGGGCGTGCCCGAAGGGGGCGGGGGTGGTGCGCTGGTCGGCGTCGGCGAACGAGGCGATCATCGCCGAGGTCGTGAGCCTCTTCTTCGGTGCTGCGGTCGTCATCGGGTGTGTCCTTCCAGGAGCTGGTCGCGCGCGATCTGCCACTCGTGCTCCTCGACCCGCAGGAAGTGCGCCTTCTCGCGGGTCTCGAGCATCGGGACGCCGCGGCCGGGGCGGGTGTCGCACAGCAGCACCGACGGGGCGGTGGGGTCGTCGCTGAGCTCGTCGACGGCGGCGACGACGGCCGCGATGTCGTTGCCGTCGACCCGTCGGACGGTCCAGCCGAAGGCGCGCCACTTGTCCTCGAGCGGGTCGATCCGCAGCACCCCGGCGGTCGGGCCGTCGGCCTGCAGGCCGTTGACGTCGACCACGGCCAGGACGTTCGACAGGCCGTGGTGGGCGCAGGACATCGCCGCCTCCCACGTGGAGCCCTCGTCGAGCTCGCCGTCGGAGAGCAGGTTCACCACGCGGGCGTCGGCGCCGAGGTGGCGCAGCCCGAGGGCCATGCCGGTGGCGACACCGAGCCCGTGGCCCAGCGACCCGCCGGAGATCTCCATGCCGGGGGTGTACGAGGCCATCGCCGACATCGGCAGGCGTGAGTCGTCGGACCCGTAGGTCTCGAGCTCCTCGACGGGGAGGATGCCCGCCTCCGCGAAGGCGGCGTAGGCGGCGATCGCGTAGTGGCCGATCGAGAGCAGGAAGCGGTCGCGCTGCGGCCACTCCGGGTCGTGGGGCCGGAAGCGGAGCACGTCGCCGAACAGGACGGCGAGCACGTCGGCGACGCCGAGGGCCTGGCCGATGTAGCCCTGGCCCTGCACCTCGCCCATGTCCAGGGCGTAGCGGCGGATGCGGTAGGCGGCGTCGCGGAGCCGGGCGACGCGGTCAGCGTCAGCCGACGCGGGGGTGTCGGAAGGTGTGGTGCTGGTCAGTGCGGTCATGGAGGGTCCTCCTTCAGGACGGCCGTCAGCGGCCGGCGACGGTGGAGTCGGCGGGCGTCGCCTCGCCGCGGACCGGGGCGGCCAGGGCGAGGGACCGCTCGAGTGCTTCCACCTGGTCGCGCTCTCTGCGCCCCCAGGTCTCGCGGGTGAGCAGCGTCGCGACGACGCCGAGCAGGCCGTAGAAGGTGATGAGCAGGGCCGGGCCGATCCAGCCGAAGCCGGCGAACAGGGCGGTGGCGATGAGCGGCGTGAAGCCGGAGACCACGGCCGAGAGCTGGTAGGCCAGCGACGCGCCGGTGGTGCGGGTGCGGGCGGCGAACAGCTCGGAGAACCAGGCCCCCTGCACACCGGCCAGCGAGTTCTGGCAGATGGCGTAGCTGACGACGAAGGCGAGGACGACCGCGACCGCGGTGCCGGTGTTGAGCAGCAGGAACAGCGGGATGCCCCACAGCAGCGTCACGACGGTGCCGAAGAGGTACACCGGCCGTCGTCCGACGCGGTCGGTGAGCGCGCCCCAGCCGATCGTGGCGCCGATGCCGAGCGCGGAGGCGATCATCGTCGCGGTGAGGCTGATGCCGCGGTCGGCCAGCCCCTCGCTCACCAGGTACGACAGGACGAAGGTGACCGTGACCGCGTAGCCCGCGGTCTCGGTGACGCGCAGGCAGAACGCCCGCAGGATGTTGCGCCAGTCGGTGCGCAGGACCTCGGTCAGGGGGTTCTTCGCGATGTTGCCCTCGTCCTTGAGCTCCTCGAACTCGGGGGACTCCTCGACCTTGAGGCGGATGACGATGCCGACGACGATCAGCACGGCACTGAGCAGGAAGGGGACTCGCCAGGCCCAGTTGTCGCCGAGGGGCACGCTGACCAGGAAGGCGAGGTTGGCCAGCAGCAGCCCGACCGGGAAGCCGGCCTGCGTGATGCCGGTGTAGAGACCTCGTCTGCGCCACGGCGCGTGCTCGAAGCACATGAGGATGGCCCCGCCCCACTCGGCGCCGAAGGCCAGGCCCTGGACGACACGGACCAGGACGAGCAGGACCCCGGCCCACACACCGATCTGGTCGTAGGTGGGCAGGGCGCCGATGAGGACGGTCGCGACGCCCATGAGCAGCAGGGAGCCGACCAGCACCGGCTTGCGGCCGATCTTGTCGCCGAGGTAGCCGCCGATGATGCCGCCGAGCGGGCGCACGGCGAACCCGATGCCGAGCGTGGCGAACGAGAGCAGGGTCCCCGAGAGCGGGTCGTTCGCGGGGAAGAAGACGGTGTTGAAGTACAGGGCCGCGGCGATGCCGAACCCGATGAAGTCGTAGGTCTCGATGGTGGCGCCCACCGAGGCGCCGATGGCGACCCGCTTGCGGGAGGGCGTGCCCTCGATGGGGTGCCGCTGGGCGAGGTCGCTGCCGGGCGGGGCTGCGGGCCGTTCGGTCATGGTGATCTCCGCTGATCGTGAGGACTCGACGAGGCCGGCAGCCGCGCGGTTCGGCCAACCTCAACAGTCGACTGTTAACAGTCAGCTGTTGAAGAGGATGGTGAGGTCGAACCGGGGTCGTGTCAACGGGTTACCTCGCGGTAGCCCAGGGGCCTCACCGGCGGACGATCACCCGGAGATCACCAGGTGGGAGCCGCGACGATCACGTGGAGATCGTCAGGACGCGGCGACGGGTCCGGCGTCCTCGGGCGCGAAGTGGTCGGCCGCCGCGCTCATGTGCTCCTCCACCACGGCGACCGCCGTGGCCAGCTCGCCGCGCTCGATGGCGTCGACGATCGGGGCGTGCCGGTCCCCCGCCATCATCACCGGCGAGTTCTCCGCGTCCCCGGCCATGATCGTCACCTGGATGCGGCCCTCGAGCGCCCGCCAGGCCTCGACGAGCATCGTGTTGCCCGAGAGCCGGCAGAGCAGCAGGTGGAAGGCGAGGTCCGCCGCGACGCGTTCCGCGAAGTCGCCGCGGCCGAGCCCGCTCACGGCGCCACGCAGCGTGTCCACGGCCTCCTGCCGTCGGGGCGACGCGATGATCTCCGAAACGGCCAGGCCCTCCAGCGCCGCACGCACCTTGAACAGCTCGCGGACCTCCGTGCCGGTGAGCCGGTTGACCCGCAACATGCCGCGGTTCCCGGCCGTGACCAGGCCTTCCTGCTGGAGGTGGCGCAGCGCCTCGCGCACCGTCCCGCGGCTGACGCCGAGGTGGGTGGCCAGCTCGACCTCGCCCAGGTGGTCGCCGGGGCGGTACCGGCCCGACGTGATCGCCGCCCGCAGCGCGGCCAGCGACCGCTCCCGCAGCGTGCTGCGATCCAGACTCGACAGCGGCTCCGCACTCACCGGGCGACCTCCTCCACGGCGCCGATCGTAGCGTGACGGTCGACAACGCCATGTCGACAGTCAACGCTTCTCTGACCCCACCCACCGCCCGACCCGCACACGCCGACGCTCACCGGCGCGACGGCGCCCGGCGGTTGGCGCACCGGTGCGCGCCAGGAAACCTGGAAGCGTGGCCCCCAGCAGCAGCGACCAGCGCGCCGTGCACCACCGGGTGCGGCTGCGCTCCGGTCACAGAGTCGTCGTGCGCAACCTGCGCCCCGACGACGAGGCCGGGCTCGGCGCGATGTTCGACGAGCTCAGCAGCACCTCCCGCTACCAGCGCTTCCTGGCCGGCAAGCCCACCCTCTCCGCGCGTGTCCTGCGCAAGCTGGTCGACGTCGACCACCGCGACCACGTCGCGCTCGTCGCGGTCACGCGCGACGGCCCCGAGGGCGGGGACGGCGGGGCGGTGATCGGCGAGGCTCGTTGGGTGCGGGACGAGCACGATCCCACCCTCGCAGAGATGGCCATCACCGTCGCCGACGACTGGCAGCGACGTGGCCTGGGCACCGCCCTCGCCGACGACCTGGCGCGCCGCGCCGTCGAGGAGGGCGTCGACCGCTTCGCCGCCGAGGTGCTCACCGACAACGACGGCATCCGGCGCCTCGTCGAGCACGTCGGCGACGTCGACCGCGCCGAGCAGGGCGACGGCACCGCCGTCCTGCACGTCCCCACCGCCGGGCACGACGACCCGGCCATCGACGGCGGCACCGTGCACGGGATCCTCCGCTCCGCCGCGCGCGGCGACTTCCTGGTGGTCCCCGGGCCGCTGCGCCGGTGGCTCCGCCTCTCGAACTCGGTCACCAGCATCCTGCTGACGCCGGCCAAGGTGCTGCTGCGCCGCCGTCCGTGATCGCGGGTCAGCCGATCTGCTCGAACAGGGACACGATGATCCCTTCGGGCCCCCGCACGTAGGCCATCCGCACGCTGCCCTCGTACTCGCCGACGCCGCCGACGAGCCCGTACCCGTCCCTCGCCAGCTCCTCGACGACCGCGTGGAGGTCGCCGACCTCGAACGACACGTTGCGCAGGCCGAGCTCGTTGGGCATCGCGGCGGGCGACCCGGGCACGTGGTCGGGCGTGACGAAGCTCGAGAGCTCCAGGCGGCACCCCCCGTCGGGCGGCCGCAGCATCGCGATCTCGCAGCGCGCGCCCGGGATGGCGCACACGGTCTCCACGAACTCGCCCTCCACGGTGCCGGTGCCCTCGATCTCGAGGCCCAGTCCGACGAAGAACGCCGTGGCCGCGGCGAGGTCCGCGACGGTGATGCCGATGTGGTCGAAGCGTCGTACGTGTGCCACGGGAGCCGTCCTTCGGTGGTGTCGGGGTGTTCCGGTGCCGGGACGGAGCCGGGGTCAGGTTCTCGACAGGTCCCCGTGCAGGTGCTGCTCGATCGCGTCGGCGCCGGCGGCCGCGCCGCCACCGGCACGGGCGTCCGCGCGCAGGCGCTCGAGGCGGGCGGCGACCTCGGTGCTCGTGGTCAGGTCGTCGACGGCGCGTCGCAGGCCCTCGGCGGTCAGGGACTCCGCGTCGAGTCGCCGGCCGACGCCGAGCTCGACGATGCGCTCGGCGTTGACGACCTGCTCGGGCATCTGCGGGAAGGCCAGCATCGGCACGCCGTAGGAGATCGCCTCCATCGTGGAGTTCATCCCGGCGTGGGTGAGGAACGCCGACGCGTGGCGGAGCACCGCGAGCTGGGGGAACCACGCACGCACCTCCACGTTGCCGGGCAGGGCCCCGAGCTCCGCGGGGTCGAGCCCCCCGATCGTCATAGCGACGTGGAACGGGCCGTCGGCGAACGCGTCCCGGCACGTGCGGTACAGGTCGGGCCGGTCGGTGAAGATCGAGCCGAGCGAGATGTACAGCACCGGCGCCCCGGGCGGGGGTGACCAGGCCTCGCGCTGTTCGCGGTCCCCCAGCAGCGGGCCCAGGAACAGGAACCGCTCGTCGAAGGTGTCCCCCGCCGGCTGGAAGGCGCGCGGCACGAACACCAGGTTCAGCGCCTCGACGACGTCCATGGTCGCGGCGACGTCGAGGTCCACGTCGTGCTCGGCGGCGAAGGCCGCGACGTCCTCGGTGAAAGCGGTCATGGTCGGGTCGTCCTCGAGCCCGGCGACCAGGGCGTCGCCGACACCGGTGTAGCCGGGGTTCTCCGCCAGGTTGGGCACCGTGCGCACCGCGGGCAGCCCCAGGCGGCGCGCCAGCAGCCGCGCAGGCCAGTTCGTGGCGTCGTAGACGATGCCGTCGGGCGGGTGCTCGCGGCCGTGCTCGAGCAGCACCGGGTACGTCGCGGCCAGCGCGGCGAAGAAGTGCCGGAACCACCGGGCCACGACCTCGGGCCCCACCTGCGCCGGTGGCGAGAACGGCGTGAGCCCGGGCAGCGGCACCCACCGGGCCCCGGCGGCGGCCACCGACTCGCCGAGCTCGGCCCGCAGGCGTACCGCACCTGGTGACCCCGCCGCACCAGCTCGGCCACCAGCGGCAACGTCGGGATCACGTGACCCTGGCCCGCCAGGGCCACGAACAGCAGCCGCGCCACCCGGAGGACCGTAGACAGCGCCGGGGTCGGCGGCGACCGATTTCCCTCCGTGACGCTCGCCGCGGTCCGGCGCGGGAAGACCGCTGCGCGCTGCGCTGTTGTGACGGGCAGTGGGCCCGGTGCGCGAGAAGACCGGGTCCCTCGTCAGACCGGGACGACCGGTCAGTAGGAGCCTTAAGATGATCGACGTCAGCCCCGCCGTCACCGCCGAGCCGGTCCGCAAGGTGCGGGTGCCCGAACTGGTCGGGGTGCCGGCCACCGATGCGCACGACCGGGCCCTCGACGCCGGCGTGCTGGCCGTCGCGGAGAACGCGACCCACACGGCCGGTGGGCGCAGCCTCATCCACCGTCAGGACCCCGACCCGGGCGCCGAGGTCGACCACGGCGCGATCGTGCGGATCTGGATCAGCGCCTGACGTCGCCCGCGGACCGGCTGATCGGACCCTCCCCCGCTCACGCGTCGGTCGGTTTCCGGGCCCGGTGATCCCCCGCCTGTCGCGGCGCCGGGACGGCGGTGCCGTCGGCCGCCGGTCCTCGGTCGGAAGAGCCGGTGTGCGATCCCGTGACGGGCTCGGACCGCGACCGGCGCCGCCCGCTCTGCTGCCGCTCCGCCGCCGCGACATCCCGCGTCCCGCGCACGGAGAACCGGCCGATCGCCAGCCCCGCCAGCAACGTCACGACCGCACCGAGTCCGCTGGCCATGCCGATCTGCTCCGCCGCGCTCACCCCGTCGGCGCTGGCTACTCCCTCGACGCGAACGCCGTTCGGAGCCCACGACCACACCGCGAAGCCGACCGCGAGCCAGAGGCCCGCTGCGGCCGCGAGCACGCCGGACACGAGTCCGGCCACGCGACGCCGTGTCAGGGTGAGCACGAGCCCGCAGAGCAGGAGCACCACGCCGGGCACGATCTGGAGCCAGAGCGCGGCCCACGGCGTCGTCCACGGGCCCGCCGGGCTGAGGGCATACCCGAAGTACGGCCCGACCAGCGGTACGAGGACCGACCAGAGCCCCAGGACCCCGAGCACGACGCCCGTGACCACTCCTCGGGAACCGGCGGTGCGGAGCATCCCGCGGCCGGATGACGTGTCGGCAGACGAACTCATCTCGAAGCTCCTCCTCGATCTCGGCGTCGTCGAGGGCGCCGTGGGGTGGGGGCCGGGCGAGCGAGCGTCCTCGGACACCCGCATCGGCTGTTGAAGGACCCGACGCCCTCCACGATTGCCCTCTCGAGGGCGCGCGTGGACGTCGGGGGCCTGACGATCCGCTGACGACGTCGGCCCGCGCTGACCAGGCGTGACCGGTGGACATGGCGTCGTCCGACGTCCGTCAGGGCGGTCCGGCGACGGCGCGGCAGGCCGCCACCGCGGCCTCCAACCGGGCCTGCTGCCGCTGCACCTCGTCGAGCACACCCTGCAGGGTGCGCGGGTCGAAGTCCCGCAGGGCGCCCACGGCCCTCTCGAGCTGTGCGCGGATCGCGGCCCCGGCGTCCGCCGCCGCGGGGCACGGCACACCCGGCTCCGGCGTCGGTGCCGCCACCACCGGCGGATCGGGCGGACGGAGCTCGGCGGGAGCCACGACGTCGCGCGCGGTCCACCCGACCCCGCCCCCGACCGCGAGGGCGAGCAGCACGAGGAGTACCCGGGGCCACCGCCGCGCGGACCTGGGCGCGCCACCGTCGCCCCTGGACTCCTCACCGCTGCCGATGTCGTCACGACGAGGCGAGCCGTCGTCTCGGCCGACGCCGGCCCGGTCATCGCCCATGGCGTCCGAGGGTGGCACGCCGCGTCCCGGGCGTGTACCGACGGCCGATGGACCCGGCGCGGCCGGGGTGGCAACGTCGCGCACCGTGGGCGCCGCACCGGGCACGGCGACGGGCAGGACGCCGGAGGGGGCGCCGACCTCCGGCCGAGCTCTCCCCGTACGCGCCGCCGCGGTGGTCCTGACCCGCGGCTGGTGGGCCGTGCTCGTGCTCCTCGGCATGGGCGTGTGGGCCACCGTGACCTCGCTCCCGACGCTCGCGACCGCGGGCGGTGGGCTGTCCGAGATCATCAGCGAGGACACGCCCGCCGTGCAGGCACAGATCCGTGCGCTCGAGATCTTCGGTCTTCCCCTGCTGACCCGGACCGCGGTCGTACAGCACGACCCGGACGGTCTGGACCCCTACGCCCAGGCCCGGGCGACCCTGCGGGCGGCGGAGGTCGACGAGCCCGCCTACCGCGGCCGTCCGACGCCACCGCTGCTGCTCGCCGTACCGGTCTTCGACGGCCTGCCGCGCGGACTGCCCGAAGGCCTCACGCCGGGGTCGGGCGCCCTCACTCCCGAGACGCTGACCTCGGCCGGCCCGACCACCACGATCGTGACCTACCTCTTCACCGACCCGCGAGCACCCACCTGGCTGCAGGAGCAGGTGGCTCGGGACTACGCCGCCCGCATCGACCACCCCGGCGACCACCTGCTGGGGGTCAGCGGGACCATCCCGCTGCAGTCGGAGCAGGGCCGGCTCGTGGCCGAGCACCTGACCGCCGTCGAGGTCTGCTCGGTCCTCGCGGTCGCCCTCGTCGTCGCCCTCGCCTTCCGGTCGGTGCTTGCCCCCGTGATCACGTTGATCGCCGCCGGGACGTCCTACGTGGTCGCCGACCACCTGGCCGGGACCGTGGCCGCGGCGTTCGGGGTCAGCGCGCCCGCCCAACTCGAACCGGTGCTGGTGGCCCTGGCACTAGGCCTCACCACCGACTACGCGGTCCTCTTCCTCTCCGGCATGAGGCGGCGCCTGCGTGCCGGGGAGGACGGCCTCACCGCGGCTCGGGGAGCCGTCGAGGACTACCTCGTGATCGTCGTCGTCGCGGGCACGACCGTCGCCGCCGGGGTGGGCGCCCTCAGCGTCGCCCGCACCGAGCTCTTCCAGGCCTTCGGTCCGGGCCTGGCGCTCACCGTGTTGTCTTCGCTCGTCGTGTCGGTGCTGCTCGTCCCGCCCCTGATGACGATGTGCGGGCGCGCGCTGCTGTGGCCCGGCCGGCCCGCGCGGCAGGGCACCGACGAGGCCGCACAGTTCGAACCCGACCGGGGTCGGAGCCGGTTCATCGGCCTCATCACCCGACGGAAGGGCGTGGCGCCCGCGGCTGCGGTGGCCGCGCTCGCCGTCCTCGCGGTGAGCGCCCTGCCGCTCACATCCCTGCGCGAGGCGGTGTCGCCCATGGACTCGCTGCCGGCCGGCAACCCGGTCCGCGTGGCCTGGGAGGGTGCCGCAGCCGGATTCGCCCCGGGCGTCCTCTCCCCCACCGAGATCCTCTTGACCGGGTCCGACGTCACCGCGCGCCCGGAGTCCCTCGCACGCCTGCAACGCGCGTTGGAGGATCGACCCGGCGTGGCCGGCGTGCTCGGCCCCGTCCAGGGCCGCTTACCGGACGCCGTCCCGGACCGCTACGCGCTCTTCCTCGGCCCGCAGGGCGACGCCGCACGCTTCCTCGTCGTGCTCGACGCCGACCCGCTGGGCGCCCGGGCCATCGAGACGCTGCAGGCGCTGCAGCGGGACATGCCGACGCTGCTCGCCGCAGCGGAGCTGGACGAGGTGTCCGCCGCGTACGCCGGCGACACCGCCCTCGGCCTCGGGCTCGTCGAGAGCGCCCGGGCCGACCTCGTCCGGGTGGCCGTGGTCGTCGCCGCCGTCGAGCTGGTGCTCCTGGTGCTGTTCCTGCGCAGCCTCGTCGCCCCGCTCTACCTGCTCGGCTGCAGCCTGCTCGTGGTCGCCTCCGCGCTCGGGCTGACCTCGCTGGTCTTCGGTGAGCTGGGCCAGGAGGGCCTGATCTTCTTCGTCCCCTTCGCCGTCGGTGCCCTGCTCGCTTCGCTGGGCGCGGACTACAACATCTTCGGGGTGGGTGACGTGTGGCAAGCCGCCCGCACACGCCCGCTCGCCCAGGCGCTCGCCGAGGCGGTCCCGCGATCCACCCGGGCCATCGGGACCGCCGGGATCACGCTCGCGGCCAGCTTCGGCCTCGTGGCGCTGGTGCCGCTCGCCCCCTTCCAGGAGCTCGCCTTCGCCATGGCGGTCGGGGTGCTCCTGGACACCTTCCTGGTGCGGGCCTTCCTGGTGCCCGCCCTCATCTGGTGGGTGGGACCGGCCAGCGCCTGGCCGAGCCGGCGTCTACGCGCACCGTCGCCCCACCCCGTCGCCACCGGGACGTCCGGCACGACGGGGTAGGACCTCGTGTCGATCAGCGGATCATCGCTCGTCAGGTGGCGTGGAGGACTGATCCTTCCTCTGGGCCCTCTGGGCGTTGTCATGGGCCTGCTTGGCGGCCGGTGCGCGTTCCTCGTCGTACTGGTCCTCGGGCGTCTCGGCGTTCTCCTGGGCGTGCTGCGCGGCACGGGGCGCCTCGGGCTCGGTCATGGCTCACCTCCCGGTGGGGAAGCGCACGGGATACCCGGCCCTGGCGAGACGAACCGGTGCCCGCGACCCGCGTTCCGCACCGTCGTCCCGGGCACCCCCGGACCGATCGCGAGATGCCGCCGTGGGTCGCGTTGACGGTCACGCTGGTGGCCGGCGCGGTGATCGGATTCCTGACAGGGCGTCGCCGTTGCGCCGAAGCGCTGGCCCGGTGGGCTCCGTCCGCCCCCTCGAGGACGTCGCTGCACCTGAGCAACGAGGAGGACCCGTGACCGGCAGGACACACCACACCGACGTCGTCGTCGCGGGAGTGGACGGCTCCCTGGCCTCGCGGCTCGCCCTGGCGTGGGCCGCCGAAGAGGCTGCACGACGCGGTTGGCACCTCCACGTCATCACTGCCTGGCAGAGCCCGGTGCCGCCGACGGAGGGCGGCGACGCGTCACCATCGGGGCCCGCCGGACCCGACGACGCCGCGCGGGAGGCAACCGCACTGGTCGACCGCGAGGTGCTCGCCGTCCTCGGTGAGGAAGCGACCCCCGCCCGCCGCGCTGAGCCAGGCCGTCCAGCCGAGGTCCTGCTCGAGGCGGCGCGGCACGCCCGGCTGCTCGTGATCGGCGCGCCGGGTCAGGGCGTCCGGGACCGGTGGCGCGGCGTCGCCGAGCAGGTCGCTCGTCGCGCCGGCTGCGCGGTCCTCATGGTGCCGGGACCCGAGGGGCAGGCCGGTGACACGGCGTGACGCACGGCGGCTCGGGATCGCGCGGGCGTCGGGGTCGTCGCCCCGGTCCAGCTGGTGCTCCTGGTGCTTCTCCTGTGCAGCGTCAGCGCCGTCGGCCGTCGAGCGCGGTGGTCGGCGCACTCACGACCTCGTCGACGAGCCGCGCGGCGACCTCCGCGAGCCGGGTGTTGGTCTCCTGCGAGATGCGGACGAGGTGCTCGAACGCCGCGGTGGCGTCGACGCCGTGACGGGCCATGAGTGCGCCCTTGGCCTGACCGATGAGGTCGCGTGACGCCAGCCCGCGCTCCAGCGCCGCGATGCGGTGGGCCGCCCGGAGGGCGACGGCGAGCGGAGCGGCGAAGGCCTGGGCCACTACCGCACCCGTGGCGTCGAACGTCCCAGGGACGGGTCCGCAGAGTGTGAGCATCCTCGTTCGTCGCCTCGTGCTGCACGGGAGGACCACCGTCAGCGTCGCTCCCACGCCGGCGGACCGTGCTCGTGTCGCCCAGTGCGGCCACCGCCGGACCGCGGTGTCGTCCACGTCGGTGACGATGGCCGCCCCGGGCGTGCCCGGACCGCCTCCGGCACCGGCCCCTCGGCGCGGGCGACGGCGACGCGGTGGAGTTCCTCGACGACCGGCAGCGTCACCACCCGGCACCGCACGTCGTCGCCCGTCAGCTCGGCGACGCCCCCGGCGTCGGCTCCCGGCACGGCGTCGACGGCGCCGTCCACGAGGCGGTGAACGACGGCCTGCGCATCGTGACGGCCCGGCTGCGGTCCGACGGCGGCCATCACGCGCCCCCATCCCGGGCCTGCCGGGACCTCCGCGGCCGGACCTGGTCGACACGACATGGCTCTCCTCTCGCTCGTGGTCGGGTCGTCGGCACGGCGTGTGCCGGTCCCGTGCTGCCACCGCCAGCGTCCCGCCCGACGCAGGATCACCGGCCCGCATCACCTGACGCTCGCCTGACGATCCGCCCACCCGGTGCCTTCGGCAGGACATCGCAAGGAAGCGCACCACCCGCCCGCCGCGGCGGCGGGTTTCGATGGTGGTGGGCATCGAGAGGGGGCCGCGTGGAGGACTTCACCGCCATCGTCTGCCCCGAGACCGGGGTGACGGCGCACGAGGCCGCCTCCAGGGCCCTCGTCGCCCGGGACCACCTCGACGGCGAGGTGACCGCCTCCGTGACCATGCCACTGGCCGTCCGTCGCCGAGCCATGATCGAGGACGTCCGCGTGCTCACGGGGCTGCTGGCCGCCGAGCTGTCGGCCCGAGCGGACGATCCGGCGCCTTGGGTGCGCGCATCCCGCCGCGCCCACGAGGCGCACCGTGCGACCCTGCGATCCGACGACTTCGCCTTCCACGTCGCGCTGGCGATGCGCGCGCTCGACCGCATCCCGCGCGCCGACTGACGATCCCCTGACGAACACGACGGAGGTCTTGGCGGCGTGACCCCCATCACCTGAGCTGGGTCGATGACCGCCACAGCACCCGCGTCCGCCGACCTCGACGTCCTCGCCTCGGGCGGCGCCTCCAGCGGAGCGCTGGCCGCCGTCGAGGACGCGATCGACGCCGTGTTCACGCCGATCTCCGAGGGCCTGTCCGCGATCGTCTTCGCCGAGATTCCCCTGTTCGGGGTCTCGTTCCCGTGGATCGTCGGCTGGCTCATCCTCGCGGCGCTGATCTTCACCGTGTACTTCCGCGGGCCGCAGTTCCGCAACTTCCGGCTTGCGATCCGGATCGCGCGCGGTCGCTACAGCGGCGACGACGAACCGGGCGAGATCCCGCACTTCCAGGCGCTGACCTCCGCGGTCTCGGGCACCGTCGGTCTCGGCAACATCGCCGGCGTCGGGGTCGCGGTGACCATCGGCGGCGCCGGCGCGACGTTCTGGATGATCTGCGCCGGCCTCCTCGGGATGTGCACCAAGTTCGTCGAGTGCACGCTGGGGGTCCGCTACCGGGAGCACCACGAGGACGGCACGGTCTCCGGCGGCCCGATGCACTACCTGCGCAAGGGCGTCGCGGAGCGCTTCCCCTCGGTGTTCGGGCGCAACCTCGGCAAGGTCCTGGCCGGCCTCGCCGCGGTGTTCATCCTCTTCTTCGGCGTGGCCGGCGGGAACATGTTCCAGGCCAACCAGACCTTCGCCCAGCTCACCGAGGTCACCGGCGGGGAGACGGGCCTCCTGGGAGGCGACGGTGCCGCGCTGGTGTTCGGGGTCCTGCTCGCCCTGGTGGTCGGTTGGGTGATCTTCGGTGGGGCCCGGTCGGTGGGTCGCGTGACCAGCCGCCTGGTGCCGGCGATGGCCATCATCTACGTCCTCGCCTGCCTGGTCGTGCTCCTGGTCAACCTGCCGCTCGTCCCGGCCGCCCTGGGCGCGATCTTCGGTGGCGCGTTCACCGGAGCGGGGGTCGCCGGCGGTGTCATCGGTGCGCTCATCGTCGGGTTCCAGCGCGCCGCGTTCTCCAACGAGGCCGGGCTGGGCTCGGCCCCGATCGCGCACTCCGCGGTCAAGACCCGCCATCCCGCGACCGAGGGCTACGTCGCGATGCTGGAGCCGTTCATCGACACCGTCGTGATCTGCACGATGACCGCCCTGACCATCGTCGTAGCCGACACCCCCTACTGGCGGCAGTCCCAGGCCGCGGCGGCCGCCGGGGAGGACCCGGCCGGGGTCACCGTCACCTCCTCGGCGTTCGAGACCGTGCTCCCCTGGTTCCCCTACGTCCTGACGCTGGCCGTCGCGCTGTTCGCGATCTCCACCATGATCACGTGGGGCTACTACGGCCAGAAGGCCTGGACCTATCTCTTCGGACGGAGCACCGTCTCCGAGCGGATCTACCAGGCGGTGTTCTGCCTGTTCGTCGTCGTCGGCTCGGTGCTCACCCTCGGCGCCGTCCTCGACTTCGCCGACGCCGTCCTCTTCCTGCTCGCGCTGTTCAACATCATCGGGCTGTACCTCCTCGCCCCGGTGGTCAAGGAGGAGGTCGCAGCCTTCCGCGCGGCGCGGCGATCGGGCGAGGTGGTCGAGATGGCGCCCGCCGAACGTCGTGCGGCGTCGCGGATCTGACGATCACCTGACGACGGGCCTCGTGGCCGCTCGGGGGACCGCCACGGGTGCCGGGTCCGGGTAGCGTCGTCGCACCGACGCTGCGGGAGGGGGCCGGGGATGGGGACGCGTGTCCTGCTCGTCGAGGACGACGAGCGCATCCGCCAAGCCCTCGGGCTCGCCCTCGCCGACGAGGGCTACGACGTCGTCGAGACCGCCACCGGGGAGGAGGCGCTCGACCTCGTCGACCCCGACCTGGACGTCGTGCTGCTCGACCTGATGCTGCCCGGCATCGACGGGATCGAGGTGTGCTCGACCCTGCGCTCGCGCGGCGACCTCCCGATCATCATCGCCACCGCGCGCTCCGACACCGCCG
>CADCTH010000490.1 GCA_902805495.1 uncultured Actinomycetospora sp. | reverse complement strand
GGCGCGCCCGGGGGTCCGGACTGCTCGCTCATCGCTGCCCTCGCTGACCTCGGCGACCGGCCCCGGCACCGGTCGCTCCGGGGGACCAGCGTGCCCCACGGCCGTCGCGACCCACGGCGGGGCCCCGCGCCGGGACGGTCGCGCCGATCGGTCTCAGTCGCCCGAGCGGCGGTGGCGGCCGCCGGTGCCGCGCAGCATCACCGGGCGCGAGGGGCGCTCGTCGGCGCCGCCGGAGAGGTCTTCGCGGAACGCACGCCGACCGGAGCCCCGGTCGGCCCGACCGAGCGCCCGGCGGACTTCCTCGTAGATCGGCGTCTGCGTCATGCGCGGCACCCTACGACTCCGCCCCGATCGCCCGACGGGCACCACACACGCCCCGCACACGCGTTTCGCACCCCCGCTGACCTGGGCACACGTCTTCGTCACCGCGGTCGCGGACGATCTCCGCGAGGGCCGATCACGGACCCGGTCCCGAGGTCCACCCGGTCGGATCAACAGACCCCGCCGACTCCTCACCCCGCGTCGCCGACCCCCGGAGCACCGTGGCCACCCAGCCGGCCGAGATGACCGTCCACTCGTCGCAGCCGTACAACGCCGAGCCACCGCGCAGCGCGCTCGCGGACCGCGAGCTCACGCCCGTCGAGGCCTTCTACCACCGCAACCACGCGCCCGAGACGCCCCGGATCGACCCCGCGGCGTGGACGCTGCGGGTCGACGGGCTGGTCGAGCGGCCCGCCACGTTCTCCCTCGGCGCGCTGCGCGAGCGCTTCGCCGAGCACACGGACGTGGTGACGCTGCAGTGCGCCGGCAACCGGCGGTCCGGGCTGATGGAGGTGGCCGACCTGCCGGGCGAGACCCCGTGGGGACCGGGCGCCACGGGGACGGCGCGCTGGACCGGCGTCCGCCTCGCCGACGTGCTGCGCGACGTCGGCGTCGACCCGGACGCCACCGACGTCGAGCTCGTCGGCGCGGACGTCACCGACGAACCGGGCGAGCCCGAGCCCTACACCGTGTCGGTGCCGCTGGAGAAGGCGCTGGCGCCGGAGGTGCTGCTGGCGTGGTCGATGAACGACGAGCTCCTGCCCCCCGCGCACGGTGCCCCGGTGCGGGTCGTCGTCCCCGGCTGGATCGGCGCGCGCAGCGTCAAGTGGCTCGAGCGCGTGACGGTCCGCGACGCGCCCTCCGACGGCTTCTTCCAGGCCGTCGCCTACCGCCTCCTGCCCGCCGACGCCGCCCCCGGGCGGGGGCGCGGCGTCGCGCTCGGGCCGATCGCCGTGAACGCCGACGTGCTCGCCCCCGACGACGGCGCCGAGGTGCCGGCGGGCCCGACGCGACTCACCGGTTACGCGCTGGCCGGCGGCGACCGCACGATCGTGCGCGTCGACGTCTCCACCGACGGCGGGGCGAGCTGGGTCCAGGCCGACCTCGACCCGCAGGCGGGGCGCTGGAGCTGGCGGCTCTGGCACGCCGAGCTCGACCTGCCGGTGGGCACCACCCGCGTCGTCGCCCGCGCCTGGGACTCGGCGGGCGGCGTGCAGCCGGCCGACCCGGCGGAGCTGTGGAACCCCAAGGGCTACGTCAACAACTCCTGGGCGCACGTGACGCTGCACGCGATGTGACGCACGAGCCGGGTGAGCGGGCGTGCACCGGCTATCCGCGTGGGTCCACGTCGACGTGTACCCCGGAGGTAGTCCCGTGAGCGACAGCCATCGTCCCCAGCGCACCCTGCGGGTGGGCCTCATGGTCGGCTCGGTGCTCGTGGCCGTGATCCTGCTGGCCGTGGTCCTGTTCCTGCTCGCCCAGAACACGGCCGCACCCACCAGCCCCCAGACCAACGGCAGTCTCGGCGCCGTGGCCGCGCTGCTCGTCCCGCTCTGACCGCAGCGCCCGCGGGCCCGACCCGGCACCATGCGCACGTCAGCGTGCGCGTGCCGGGAGGGAGTGTCCGTGGGCGAGGCCCCCGACGATCAGGGCGGGCAGGAGCACGAGCCCGACTACCGCTTCACCCTGGCCAACGAGCGGACGTTCCTCGCCTGGTTGCGCACGTCGCTCTCGCTGCTCGCCGCGGGGGTGGCGGTCGTGCAGCTCCTGCCCGAGTTCGCGATCCCCGGCACCCGCGCGGTGGTCGGCGGCCTCCTCACCGCGCTGGCGGTGGTCACCGCCTTCGGCGGGGTGCTGCGCTGGCGGAGCGTGGAGACCGCGATCCGCCGCGGCCGGCCGCTGCCCCGCCAGCGGATGCCGTACGTGCTGGCCGCGGGCCTGGTCACGCTCGCGCTGCTCGGCCTCGTCATCGTCGCCTTCCGGTCCGCGGCGTGACCGGCGACGCGGTGACCTCCCCCTCCGATGCCGGCCTGCAGGCCGAGCGGACGGGCCTGTCGTGGAGCCGCACCTCGCTCGGGGTGGGCGCCAACGCGCTGCTGCTCGCGGTGCGCGAGGTCTCGCACGGCCGTCCCGGACCGGCCTCGGCCGTCGCGGTGCTGGCCCTGGTCGTCGCCGCGGGCGTCGCCGTCTACGGCCGGCAGCGCACGCTGCGCCTGCGCCGGGCCCCGCTGCCCACCCCGCTCGCCGCCGACCGGGCGGTGGTCGTGCTCGGGGGCGCGGTCACGGTGCTGGCGCTGCTCACCGGCCTGGTGCTGGTGCTGTAGCCACGGGCTCGACGTGCGCAGGCGTGGGGCCGGAGCGGATGAGGGTCACCAGGCCCACCACCGCGACCGCCGCGCTGACCGCCGCCAGCGTCGCGCCCTGCAGCCCCATCGCGAACCGCTCCCCCAGCACCACGATGCCGATCGCCATGGCCGCCGCCTGGTCGAGCGTGATCTGGGTGGACAGGCCGGTGTCGAGACCGCCGTCGCGGTAGGCGGTCTGCAGCAGCAGGACGGAGGCGACCGGCAGCACCACCACCGCGGCGACCACGGCCGCGATCAGCCACGGCGATCGCCCGTCCTCCACCAGCAGGAAGCCGGTGCGGACCAGTCCCGAGGTCGCGCCGGCACACAGCCCCGAGACGGCGGCGCGCATCACCGCCCGCGGAACGGCGGGCGCGCGGCCGCTCGCCGCCGTGACGAGCGCGGCCGTCACGAGGACCACCCCGATCGCGCCCAGCACGATCCCCGTCTCCGGCCGGTCGAGGCTCGGCTGGTGCTCGGCGAGCCCGACGAGCCCGGCCAGGCCGGCGACGAGCACGATCGCGCCGACCCACTCGCGGCGCTGGATGCGGCGGCGCTCCAGCCACGCGTCGAGGGGCAGCGCGAGGATCAGCGCGCTCACCCCGATCGGCTGGACCAGGGTGATCGAGCCGAACGACAGCGCCACGACGTGGATCACCGCGCCGACCACCATGGCCGCGATGCCGCCCCACCACCACGGCCGGCGCAGCAGCGAGCCGAAGAACGGCACGCCGCTGTGGTCGGGGCCGTCCGCGCTGCGCCCGGTCTCGCGGCGCTGCAACGCCGCGGACAGGGCGTAGGCGAACGCGGAGCAGCAGGCGAGGGCGACAGCGATGGTCGAGGACGACGTCACCTGGTGCGCTCTCCGGGGCGTGGCACGGCGGGGGTACTACCCGGTCGGGGTGGTCAGCGCACGAACGCGCTGTGGCCGGTGATCCGCTTCCCGACGATCAGCGTGTTCATCTCGCGCGTGCCCTCGAAGGAGTACAGCGCCTCCGCGTCGGCGAAGTACCGCGCCACGCCGTTGGCCAGCACGACGCCGTTGCCGCCCACCAGCTGGCGGGCCCACGCGACGGTCTCGCGCATCCGGCTCGCGCAGTACTCCTTCGCGAGCGCGGAGTGCGCGTCGGAGCCCTTGCCCGCGTCGAGGAGCTGGGCGTTGCGCACGGCCATGCCCAGCGAGGCGGTGACGTTGCCCAGCATCTGCACGAGCAGCTCCTGCATGAGCTGGAAGCCGGCGATCGGCCGGCCGAACTGCTCGCGCTGCCGGGCGTAGGACAGGGCGAGCTCGTAGGCCGCCATCTGCGTGCCGACCGCGCCCCACGACGCGTTGGCCCGCGTGCGCTGCAGGACCCCGCCCGCGTCGGCGAACGTGCCCGAGCCGCCGGAGAGCCGGTGGTCGTCGGGCACCCGCACGCCGCGCAGGGCGATGTCGGCGTTCTGGACGATCCGCAGCGACGTCTTGCCCTCGATCTTGGTGATCGTCATGCCCGGGGTGTCGGCGGGCACGACGAAGCCACGCACGTCGTTCGTCTCCGCGTCGCGCGCCCAGATCACGATGAGGTCGGCGATGGTCGCGTTGCCGATCCAGCGCTTGTCGCCCTCGAGCACCCACTCGTCCCCGTCGCGGGTCGCCGTGGTCTCCATGCCGCCCGCGACGTCGGAGCCGCCGTGGGGCTCGGTGAGCCCGAACGCGCCGATCGTCTCCATGCGCGCCATCGACGGGAGCCAGCGCTGCCGCTGCTCCTCGGTGCCGCCCGCGTGGATCGAGCCCATCGCGAGGCCGGTGTGCACGCCGAAGAAGCTGTTGACCGACGGATCGATGCGCGCGATCTCGGCGTGCATGAAGCCGAGGAAGACGCGGCGCGCGGGCTCGGTGCGTCCCGCGCCGTGGCCGTAGGGCAGCCCGGCGAGGTCGAGCGCGGCGAAGCCCTTGACCAGCTCGGGCGGGAACTCGGCGCGCTACCACGCGCCCTCGACCACCGGCGCGACGTCCTGGGCGAGGTAGCCGCGCAGGCGCCGCAGCGTCGCGGTCTCGTCGTCGGTGAGCAGGTCGCCGTAGTCGTAGAAGTCGGCCAGCGCCTCGCGGTCCGGGGCCAGGTCGAGCTCGGGACGCGGCAGCGCGGGGGTGTCGGACGGGGCGTCGGCCATGCCTCCAGGGTGGCCCGATCGTGCGGGGGGCGCCAGACGATCGACGGCGAGCCCGGACACATGGATGCTTGTACTATCCAAGCGCTTCGGGGCCGTCCCGGCCCCGGCGCGCGCGAGGGCGAGAGGTGGACGTCGGTGGACGGTCAGGAACCGATCATGGTCTTCGGGCGGGTGACGCGCGGCGACGGTGCGCCGGTGCCCGGCGCAGCGCTGACGCTGTGCGACCTCTCCGGTGACCAGCTCGACCGCGCCGCCGCCGACGAGGGCGGGCACTACCAGCTGGTGCCGCCCACCGGCGGGACGTACCTCGTCATCTGCTCGTCGTCGACCCACCAGCCGCAGGCCTCGCTGGTCGCGGTGGCCGACCGGCCGCTGCGCCACGACGTCGGCCTCGCGGGCGGCGGCGCCACGTTGTGCGGCACGGTCGGCGTGCGCCACGGCGGGGGCACCAACGGGCACACCGAGGCGAGCGGGGCCGGCGGCGAGGGCGACGTCGTCCTCACGCTCACCGACGCGCGCGGCTCCGTCGTCGCCGTCACGCGCTCCGACGCCGACGGCACCTACCGCTTCTCCGACCTCACCGAGGGCACCTACACGCTCACCGCCGCGGCCCCGCGCCTCGCGCCCGTCGCCGAGACCGTCCACGTGCCCGGCGAGGGCCACGTGACCCACGACGTCGCCCTGGCCACCCGCACCCGGCTCACCGGGACCGTGCGCTCGACCGGCGCGGGGCGGCCGGTGGCCGAGGCCCTGGCCACGCTGGTCAGCGAGGACGGCCTCGTCGTCGGCTCGCGCGTCACCGGCGAGGACGGGTCGTTCCGGTTCGACGACGTCGCCGCGGGCGTCTACACGATCACCGCCAGCGGCTACGCCCCGGTGGCCTCGGAGATCGAGATCGGGCCGGGGCACCCGTCGGAGGTCGTGCTCAGCCTCGTCCCGCCGGTCGTCGACGGGCCGGGCGAGAACGGCCGGCACGTCCACCCCCTCGAGACCGACGACGTCACCGAGAAGACGGACGGCTCCGAGCGCCGGTGAGCGGGTGTCCGCACCGGTACGGATCCCGGTCTTCGCGGGTTAATGGCTCGTATCCCTCACCAGGCGAGGAGTACGAGCCAGTAACCGTCTGATCCGAGGCGAGTGACACGGATCGTGGAGCCGGGCGCCGGGTCGCTGCGTCGAACCCGGCATGACACTTCTCCAGCTCCTGCGCCGACAGGACGGCCTCGTCCGCCACGACCAGGCCCGCCGACTCGGTCTCTCTCCGGCCGCGATCGATCGTCGCGTGGACTCCGGTGAGTGGATCGTGGTGCACCCGCGGGTCTACCTCGAGGCGACCCACGACCTCACCCCGCGGGCGAGGTTGCGCGCGGCAGCG